>NZ_JBEOXI010000093.1:0-28878 GCF_040296465.1 Streptomyces sp. NPDC002130 | reverse complement strand
GCGGATGTCGTGTCGCTGGTCGAGGAGTCCGTCAAGCAGCGCCGATGGTGGGTCGAGCAGTGGCCCGAGGGCGCCCGGTACGTGGCGGGCCTGGTACCTTGCCTTGCGGGGTGTACCGGGTGCCCCAGCGCTCAGCCATCTGCGACACCAGGAACAGGCCCCGGCCTCCCTCGTCCGTCGTCGCGGCGTAGCGCAGATGGGGTGAGGTGCTGCTGCCGTCGGCCACCTCACAGATCAGCGTGCGGTCACGGATCAGCCGTACGTGGATCGGTCCGGAGCCGTAACGGATGGCGTTGGTGATGAGCTCACTGAGGATGAGCTCTATGGTGAAGCCGAGCTCTGACAGGTCCCATGCCTCGAGCTGTCGGGACACGGCGTCGCGCATACCCGCGACGGCGGCGGGGTCCGGTGGCACGTCCCAGTCGGCGATCCGGTCGGGCGGCAGTTGCCGCGTGCTGGCGACGAGCAGGGCGACGTCGTCCTTCGGACGGCCGGGAAGCACACTGTCCAGCACGTCCTGGCAGGTCTCTTCGGGTGGCCGGCCCGGCTTGCCGGTGAGCGCATCGCGCAGCAGCTCCAATCCCACGTCCAGGTCGCGCCTGCGGTCCTCGATGAGGCCGTCGGTGTACAGGACGAGCTGGGTTCCCTCGGCGAGACACAGCTCCGCGGTCTGGAACGGCATGCCTCCGAGGCCGAGCGGTGGACCGGCGGGCACGTCCGGGAAGGTGACGGTCCCGTCGGGCCGGACCAGCGCGGGCGCCAGATGCCCCGCCCTCGCCATGACGTAGCGGCGTGTCACGGGGTCGTAGATTCCGTACAGGCAGGTGGCGCCCACGACGCCCGCCGCGCTCTCCGCCGCCTCGCTCTGGTCGATGCTTCCGACCAGGTCGTCCAGATGGCTCAGCAGCTCGTCGGGGGGCAGGTCGAGGGCGGAGAAGTTGTGCACCGCCGTACGCAGCCGTCCCATGGTGGCGGCGGCGTGGAGGCCGTGGCCGACCACATCGCCGACAGCCAGTGCCACCCGGCTGCCCGGCATGGGAATCACGTCGAACCAGTCCCCGCCCACGCCCGACTGGGCGGGGAGGTAGCGATAGGCGATGTCGAGGGCGTTCTGCTCGGGCATGGCCTGCGGCAGCAGGCTGCGCTGGAGGGTGACCGCCAGGGCGTGCTCGCGGGTGTAGCGGCGTGCGTTGTCGATGCTTATCGCGGCACGGGCCACCAGCTCCTCCGCGAGCGACACGTCCTCCTCGTTGAAGCACTCATGCTGCTGCGTGCGCCAGAAGCTGGCCATGCCCAGCACGACGCCACGGGCCTGGATGGGCGCGGTGATGAGGGAGTGGATGCCGTAGTCGATGATCGCCTTGGCCCGCTCCGGGTCCTGCACGCGCCACCCCACGGCGGTCGGCAGGTCGCTCACCAGCTGGGAGCGGCCGCTGCCGTAGCCGCGCGCCTGCGGCGTGGAGGGAAGGTAGTCGAAGAGCCGGCCTTGTGCGGTGAGCGGATGGTCGTCCACGATGCCGGACACGGCCGCGCGTCGCATGTCCGTCCCCGTGGGGGCCGGCTCCTCGCCGTGCAGGACGACGTCGGCGAGGTCCACGGTGACGAAGTCCGCGAAGCGGGGTATGGGGACTCGCGCCAGTTCGTCGGCGGTGCGCAGCACGTCGAGGGTCGTACCGATGTGGAGTCCGGCGTCGTACAGCAGCCTGAGCCGCTCCCGTGCCACCTCCGCCCTGCCCGTCACCGCCTGCAGCTCGGTGGAGTCACGTAGTGTCACCACCGTCTCCCTGGGCCCTCCCTCGCGCCCGGTGGGCCGCTGGTTGACCGCGATCAGCCGCTCTCCCGCGAGGTGCACCTCGTCGCTCGCCTCGCGCCCGGAGGCGAGCAGCGCCTTCGTCTCGGGATCGAGGCCCGGCAGGTCCGAGACGAGCCGCCCCTCGATGTCCGGCGGCAGCTCCAGCAGTCGCCTGGCTTCATCGTTCGCCAGCATCAGCCGCCCGTCGGCGGACACGATCAGCACCCCTTCGCGAACCGAGTGGAGCACTGTGTCGTGGTGCTCGTACATCAGGGCCATCTCGTCCGGGGCAAGGCTGTGTGTCTGGCGTCGCAGCCGCCTGCCCACCAATGCCGTCACGCCGGCCGACAACGCGAGCGCTCCGGCGCCCGCGCCCAGGATGATAGGTAGTTGCTGGTTCAACTGGCTTTCGACGTTCTTGACCTTCATCCCGGCCGAGACGAGGGCCACCACCTCGCTGTCGGCGTTCTCGACCGGGACGGTGGCCTGCACTTCGCGACCGAGCGGGCCGTCGACGCTCTCCACGTAGACCCTTCCCGCCAGCGACGGCCCGATCTCGCCCACGAACCGCTTTCCGATCCGGTCCGGCAGGGGATGCGTGTATCGGATGCCGGTGGTGTCCATGACCACAATGAAGTCGACGTCGGCGGCCCGGCGTGCCGCCTCGGTGAGCGGCTGGAGAATCTCGCTGGGATCCGGGGTCTGCAACGCCGCCAGGACGCCCGGCGAGTGCGCGAAGGTTTCTGCCACGGCCGTGGAGCGACGCCTGGCCTCGGCGCTGCTGTCCCGCTCCGACTGCAGGATGAGAGCGAAGACGCCGCAGGCCACGAGCAGCACTACCAGAGCCACCTGGAATACCAGCACCTGCCCGGCTACAGTCCGCGTGCTCTTGCTGATCAGACGCTTGACCGACAGGTGTCGCAAACGGGCGAAAAGACTCGCCATGCGACCTTTTTAACACCGGTGATCCCAAGTGGCCAGAGCGCGCGCCCGATCCCCGCTCGGCCGGCCTCGGGCGTCCGCGCGGCCGTGCGCCGCGTTGCCTCGCCCCCCGGACCTCGCCGCCCACCGCACATTCCCGTGCCCGCGTGATCCTTCCACCCCCCTTGCCCGATTAGACCGATAAGATACTTTTGTGATCACGTCTGCACGGCCGTGGCGCCGTCGCCCCGCCTACAGCGGCCGATGGGAAGCTGCCCGGCTGGCGCCCCTGGTCCTGACCGTTCTCATCGCCGGCCTGGCGTTCTCCACCCCGAGAGAGATCGCCTTCAGCCGCCTCCTGCCCGTCGCGCCCGCCCTTGCGGCCGCGATGTGGCCCGTACTCCCCACGATGGTGCTGGGGGCGTTCTGCCTCGTGCTCATGATCGTCCTCAGCTTCTTCCACACCGATCTGGGGACGCCGTACACGTCGGCCGCGATCATCGCGGTCACCTTGGCGGCCGCATACGGCAGTCATGTCCGACTTCAGCGGGAGGAGACGCTCTTCCAGGTCCGGCTTGTCGCCGACGCGGCCCAGAAGGTGCTGCTGCGCCCGCTGCCGCGCCGCATCGAGGGCGTCGAGATCGAATCGCTGTATCTGGCGGCCCAGGAACAGGCCCGGATCGGCGGTGACTTCTACGAGGCGATCGGTACACCGCACGGGGTCCGGCTGCTCATCGGCGACGTACGGGGCAAAGGTCTGTCCGCAGTGGGGGCGGCCTCGGCGGTGATCAGCTGCTTCAGGGAGGCCGCCTACGACGAGCCCGACCTGCAGGGCATCGTCCACCGCCTGGAGACCACCGTCACGCGCCACAGCGCCGCGTTTCCCGTCCAGGACCAGCCCGAGCACTTCGCCACCGCTCTCCTCGCCGAGATCCCGCACGGCGGCGGCCGGCTACGACTTCTCAACTGCGGGCATCCCCCGCCGCTGATCGCGCACTGTGGGAAGGTCCGGATCCTGGAGCCCACCATCCCCTCCCCGCCCCTCAACCTCGCAGCGCTCATCGGCGACCGCTACTGGGTCGACATCGTCTCCTTCGCCCCGGGTGAGCAGCTGCTGCTCTACACGGACGGCGTATCGGAGACCCGGGACCACACGGGCCGGTTCTTCCCGTTGCCGGACTGGATGCGGCGACAGGATCCGGAGCACCCCCGCGAGCTGCTGGACCAGCTGCACCGGGATCTGCTGCGGCACAGCGGCGGAAGACTCGACGACGACATCGCGGCCCTCGCGCTGAGACACACCCCCGCGCAGGACGGACTCGGCGAAGCGGCGGGGACGCGTCGGCGCTCACCACCCGGGAGGTGAACGCCGGTGACGAACCGAGTCCCGTTCCCGCAAGAGAAGTAAGAAACCAGGGAGATCGGCCGCGTGTTCTTCGAATCGCCGGGCACGAGGAGCAACGGAGGTTGATAACTATGGTTCCCCTGCTTCTCGTCCTGCTTCTGGCCCTGATCCTCTTCGGCGCGGGATTCGCACTGAAGGCCCTGTGGTGGATCGCCGTCATCGTGCTGGTCGTCTGGCTGCTGGGCTTCGTGCTGCGCAGTGCGGACACAGGCGGCCGCAAGGGCCGCTGGTATCGCTGGTAACCCACCCGACAGCTGCCGGCCTGTGGGCCCCGGGAACACCCGGGGCCCACAGGCATGTCCCGCCGCCCAGGATCAAACCGAACCCGGCCTAGGCGGCATCGTGGATGACGAGCTTGAACTCGGCCAGGGTCACCAGACGCGGGGTGGCGTCGTTGTGCGTAACACGGAGCGCAACCGGAGTGCCCGGGACGACGAAGATGCCATGGTTCTTGACGTAGTACTGGCCGCCGGGCGTCGGGGTGCGGTGCTCGGTCGCCGTGGTGTCGTTGGGATGTGGTGTCAGGCCCAGCGGGTCACGGACGTACTGGTCGCGCAGTTCGGTGTAGCTGGCCGTGCCACTGGCGGGCTCCCACTGGATCATCGCGTGCAGGTGGCCCCAGCCGGCTTTGGACGGCCAGATCAGGCCGCTGCGGTCGTCTGTCGCCCAGTCACTCACCACATGACCGTCCGGCTGGACGGCCTGGTGCATGTCGAATCGGTCCGTCGATTCCGCCGCTCCGAAGGGGAACCGGACAATCTTGTACGTGGCCCCCGGCGAGATCAGCTGAGGTGCATCGACCTTGAGAGAGCAAACCTGTACTCCGGCCGCAACGCCACCATCCGTAGCCATAGTTCAGCATTGCCCGCTGTCGGCCCAGGACATGCCCACGCCGCCGCCCGCCCACCCGCACTGCCGGCCCGACTCGAGTTCCGCGGTCAGTGGTCCGGGTCGCCGGCCAGCCGGTCGGCGAGACAAGCCAGGTACAGCGCCATGGCCGTCCGGTGCTCGCGCAGCGAACGGCCGGTGAGCTGCTCGATCTTGTTCATGCGGTAGACGACGGTGTTGCGGTGGATGTGCAGCGCCGCGGAGGCCCGGACGAGGTTGAAGCCGCTCTGGCACCAGGCGGTGATCGTGTCGCGGAGCGCCGGCCCGTCCTGCTGGTGCCTGAGCGGTGCGGCAGTCAGGTCGAGCAGGCGGGTGCGGGCCGACTGGCCGACCGCCGCGAGCAGTTGGTGCACTCGCAGATCGCTGATCGCGTGGACCGTGCGGTCGCCGTCCACCCGGACGCCCAGGCGCAGGGCGTCGCAGTCGTCCTGGTAGGAGTGGTGCAGAGCGCCGACCGAGCCGTGGTTCGAGGACCCGGACGATCTGGTCGGCCTGATTCGGGATCCGTGGGTGGGCGGGCGGCCGTTCCTCCCCGACGGGCTCCCGGTGATCGACCGCATCCCGGGGCACGACAAGGCCTTCGCGGCCACCGGCCACGGCATGCTGGGAGTCACCCTGGGCCCGGTCACCGGGCACCGGCTCGCCGAGTACGTCGCCACCGGACGGCGGCCCGAGGCCCTCGTGCCGTTCCGCTTCGACCGGCTCCGCCGCTGAACCGGACGCGGTCTGGTGGACGACGAATTTGTCGGTGTACGGTCACACTGTCCTGTCTCTGCACCCGTCTCGCCCCGCGGAGGACAATCATGCCGATGCCCTGGTTACGGATGCTGGTCGCGTCGGCGGTGTCGACGATGCTGGTCGGCACATCGGCCGCCACGACCGTCGCCGCACCGGACCATCGCGCGGTACGGGACAGTGTGCACACCGCCGGGCGGGTCAAGGCCGCCGGGGACGTGCTCCAGTACAGCTGGCCCGGCGTCTACTTCGAGGGCCGGATCCGGGGTACCGGCGTCGGCGTCGTGCTCGACGATTCGGCCGCCGACTACGACGTCCAGGTCGACGGAACCACCGTGGCGACCCTCGTCACCCCGGGCAGGAGCACTCACTGGGTCAGGGGTCTGCGCGACGGCGTGCACACCGTCCGGCTCGTCAAGCGCAACGACACCCCGTGGAGCACCAGCTCCTTCGGCGGTTTCGTCGCCGCACCCGGCGGTGCCGTCCTGGCCCGGCCGGCCGCGCGCAGCCGCCAGATCGAGTTCATCGGCGACTCCCTCACGGCCGGCTACGGAAACCTGTCAACCTCCCGCGACTGCGACGGCGAACAGCTCAAGCGCGCCACCAACACCGACGTGAGCTACGGCGCCCTCACTGCCCGGGGACTGCGCGCCGACTACCAGATCAACGCGTACTCGGGCCAGGGCATGGTGCGCAATTACAACGGAAGCTCGCCGGAGGTGAACTACCGCACCTTCTACGACCGTGCGTTGCTGAACGTGCCTGGCGACGTCTGGCAGAACCCGGGCACCTGGCGGCCCCAGCTCGTGGTGGTTCACCTCGGCACGAACGACTTCTCGACCCCCGTCAACCCGGGCGAGCCATGGACCGACGAGAGCCTCGCCGCCGCCTACCGCAGCGCCTACAGCGGGTTTCTCGACAAGCTGCGGAAGCGCTACGGGCCCGCCACCACCCTCCTGGCCGTGGGTACGGGCCCGTTCGCCGGGCATGTCGAACACGTCGTACGGCAACGCACCGGCGCAGGTGACCGCCGGGTCCGCTACTGGCCCCTCGACACCACCGGCCTGGACCACAACGGCTGCCACTGGCACTACTCGGCCCGCGACCACCGTCTGCTGGCCGACCGGCTCACCGCGTTCCTGGCCGACGTGCCGATCCGTTGGTGACCGGGTCGTAGCCGGTTCTGCCCGAAGGACGGAAGGCGACGGGCCGCCGCGCAGACGAGGAGACCGCATTGTCGGCCGCCTGGCAGCGAAGTGGCCAGCCACTGAGGCGGCCCTGGCCGCACGGCCACCACTGACCGGCCGCCTCAGCCGCCGCAGGAATGCTCCCGGACCGGCCCCGCCCCTCTCGTGGCCGGGATCGCGCAAGACACGGACGCACCGGGGCGACTCGAAGCGCGCGATGTGGGAACCGGAAGAGAAGCCCTGACGCACGGGGGGAAGGAAGGGTGCCCGAACGCCCGGCTGCCTCACCGGAAGAGAGACCTCGATGGCGCACGAAGACGACGCCCGGCAGGCTGTGCCGAACACTCCGGGGACGCGCACGGACGGCGACGGCGTCACCCGCCGCCGTCCGCTGCGGGACAGGCACGTCGAGGAGACGGTCGAGGTCGCGGTGCCGGTGCGGACGGCGTACAACCAGTGGACGCAGTTCAAGACGTTCCCGCGCTTCTCGACCGTGGTGCACGGCGTCGAACAGATCAGGCCGACCGTGACCGCCTGGACCATCGGCTACGGCCCCCTGCGCCACCGCTTCGCGGTCGAGATCCTGGAGCAGGACCCCGACGCCTACCTGGCCTGGCGCGGGCTGGAGCAGAACCCTTCCCACCAGGGCGAGGTCGAGTTCAGGCCGACGGAGTCCGGCGGTACCGCGATCACTGTCCGGATACTCCTGGAACCGCGGGGAGCCGGGAGGATCCTCACCCGCTCGTCCGGGGCCGCACGGCTGACCGCCCGTCTGGTGCAGGGCGAACTGATGAACTTCAAGCAGTTCATCGAGGGACTGGGGCAGGAGGGCGGGGCCTGGCGCGGCACCATCCGCAACGGCCGCGTACAGCACGATCACCCGGAACCGCCCAGGAGCCGCGTGGCCCAGTGGCCCGTCGGCTGACCGGCGCGACGGACACGGCAAGAGAAAGGCGAACCATGCAGAACCCGCCCGGCGAGGAACCGGAGACCACCCTCTCCGTGACACCGCCGAAGAAGTGGGCAGCCGGACTCCCCGCGGTCGTGCACGCTCTGGAGTACTCCCTGGAGCAGACCTCCCCGCGCAAGACCGGGGTGAACCTGCTGACCATGAACCAGGTGGGCGGCATCGACTGCCCCGGCTGCGCGTGGGCGGACCCGGCCCCCGGCCGACGCCATCGCAACGAGTACTGCGAGAACGGCGCCAAGCACATCAACGACGAGGCCACCACCCGCCGGATCACCGCCGACTTCTTCCGTGAGCACAGCGTCTTCGACCTCGCCGCCCGCTCCGACATGTGGCTCAACCAGCAGGGCAGGCTCACCGAACCGATGATCAAGCGGCCTGGCTCCGAGCACTACGAGCCCATCGGCTGGAACGACGCGCTGCGCGTCCTCGCGCAGGAACTGAACGGGCTCGCCTCCCCCGACGAGGCCGTCTTCTACACCTCCGGCCGTGCCGGCAACGAAGCCGCCTTCGTCCTTCAGCTCTTCGCCCGCGCCTTCGGCACCAACAACCTGCCCGACTGCAGCAACATGTGTCACGAGTCCAGCGGCTTCGCCCTGAGCGAGACCCTGGGCACCGGCAAGGGCACCGTCAGCCTCGACGACCTCCACCACGCCGATCTGATCTTCCTCGTCGGGCAGAACCCGGGCAGCAACCACCCGCGTCAGCTCAGCGCCTTGGAGGAGGCCAAGCGCAACGGCGGTCGGATCGTGGCGGTCAACCCGCTGCCGGAGGCCGGGCTGCGGCGCTTCAAGAACCCGCAGAAGCCGCGCGGGGTCGTCGGACGCGGCACCCAGATCGCCGACCACTTCCTGCACATCAAGCCCGGCGGCGACCTCGCCCTGTTCCAGGCCCTCGACCGCCTGCTGCTGGATGCCGAGGACGCGGCGCCCGGCAGCGTCCTCGACCACGACTTCATCGACGCCCACACCACCGGCTTCGAGGAGTTCGCCCAGCACGCCCGCACCGTCGACTGGGACGACGTGCACACCGCGACCGGACTGACCCGCGAGGAGATCGAGAAGGTCCGCGACGAGGTCCTGCGCAGCGAACGTGTCATCGTCTGCTGGGCGATGGGCATCACCCAGCACAAGCACGGCGTGCCCACCATCCGGGAGATCGTCAACTTCCTGATGCTGCGCGGCAACCTGGGGCGCGCCGGCACCGGCGCCTGCCCGGTGCGCGGCCACAGCAACGTCCAGGGCGACCGCACCATGGGTATCTGGGAGCAGATGCCGGACACCTTCCTGGACGCCCTGCAGAAGGAGTTCGGCTTCGACCCGCCGCGCCCGCACGGACTGGACTCGGTGAACTCGATCAAGGCGATGCGCGAGGGCCGCGTCAAGGTCTTCCTCGCCCTAGCCGGCAACTTCGTCCGCGCCGCTCCCGACAGCAAGGCCACCGAGGAGGCGATGCGTTCGTGCCGGCTGACCGCCCACATCTCCACCAAGCTCAACCGCTCGCACACCGTCTGCGGCGACACCGCGCTGATTCTGCCGACCCTGGGGCGCACCGAGCGTGACGTCCAGGCCGACGGCGAGCAGTTCGTCACCGTCGAGAACTCCATGAGCGAGGTGCACACCTCCCAGGGCCGCCTCGAGCCGGCCTCCCGGCTGCTGCTCAGCGAAGTCGCCATCCTGTGCCGGCTCGCCCGTCACACCTTGGACGGCAAGGCGGACATCCCCTGGGACACGTTCGAGGGTGACTACGGCACCATCCGCGACCGCATCTCCCGCATCGTGCCGGGCTTCCACGACTTCAACGCACGGGTGACCCGCCCCGGGGGCTTCCAACTGCCCAACCCGGTCAACGAAGGCGTCTTCAACAACAAGGCCGGCAAGGCCCTGTTCACCTGCAACGAGCGCGTGGTCCCCCGGGCGCCCGAGGGACACCTGCTGCTGCAGACGCTGCGCTCGCACGACCAGTGGAACACCGTCCCCTACACCGACAACGACCGCTACCGCGGGATCCACGGCAGCCGTCACGTCGTGCTCGTCAACCCGGCCGACCTGACCGAACTCGGCCTCTCCCGAGGCGATCACGTCGACCTGGTGAGCGTCTGGGCGGACGGTTCCGAGCGCCGGGCCGAGGACTTCGAGGTCGTGCCCTACCCGGCCGCCAAGGGCTCGGCCGCCGCCTACTACCCGGAGACGAACGTCCTGGTGCCGCTGGACAGCGTCGCCGACAACAGCAACCAGCCCACGTCGAAGGGCATCGTCGTGCGCCTCGAACCCACCCTCGGCCGGGGAGTGTGACGCGCCGGCCAACCAAGGTCGTGACTCCGGTCAGCAGGAACTGCTGCAGGACGACGAACTGCTTCCGCATGAGGACGAGCTGCTCCCACAGGACGACGAGCTGCTCCCGCACGATGAGGAACTGCCGCCGGAGCAGCCACTCGAAGTGCCTTCGCTCGTGCCTGCCTCCCACCAGGATGAGCGGTCGACCGGGCTGTAGGCATCATGCGGTGTCGTAGCGCTGTGCGTTCCGGTGCCGGCCGGCCACGCTCCACGGCCTGGACCGGTGCTCGACCCGTACGCGGTTGCCCGCACGCCCAGATCGTCCCAAGCGCGACGCCATGCCCGGCGCACCACCCAGGTGACCACTGTGACGAGCACCAGTACGCCCACCAATACGAATGCGATCAACACGACGCCCCCTTCCGCCGAGCTGCGCCCGGATTGCCCGCAGTATGCCCGGCGTTGCGGTCACCTGAAGCGCCTGTTGAGGAAGTTCAGAGCTTCGCCCGAGCCGTCTCTCAGGGACGTCGGCCGGCGATGACAAGGATGCTGAAGCCGTGTCAGTGCGCTGAAGTATCCTTCCCGCCACCGCGCACCGACTGTGAGGACCGAGAGAATTGACCGGCTTGTCTGCTTTCCCCTTGCCTTTTCACGCTTCCCGTTCCATATCGTTCACGCCACCGCGAACGCTGCGGGAACTCCAGATGATGCAGTGCAGCGCACACATCCGGGCGAAGCCGGGGTGGTTCGACAAGATGAATGATGCCGACATCGTCGCGAGGTGGACGCAAGAAGCGGTCTCGCATGGTCTCACCGGAGCGCAGGTTCGCTACGTGCTGGACGAACTCGCGCATTACGCCGCCCTGAGAGACGAGCGAACCGGCATCGAGATGTCCGCCGTCGACGGAGTGTGGCAATCGGACACTCTGATCGACGACACGCTCAGCTCGCGGTTGCGCAAGGCGGTTGAGGTTCTGGAACAGGTCCCCGCAGCAGAACTGGACTGGCACCCCGGATCCGACGGGCAGGTATTGGATCTGGTTCATCCCTCACTGTTCTGTCTGGTGAGAGGGGTGACCGGCGCGCCCGAGCGGGCTTGGCAGAACCCGACGAACCACTACTCGAAGTACGAGTTCTCGGAGAAGTTCCAGTGGCTGCCCACGGACGTCGACGTCAGTGACGACGGCGATGTCACCTTCCGCTCGTACGTGAACAACATCCACCCCGAGATTCACCACGAACTGGTCTCGGTCTTGCCCGAGTTGTTCGCACGTATGCGCCCGCTGCTGGAGAACGTGCTCACCGATCTGCGCCATCCGCGGCCCCTGCGGATCGAGGCCGATCCCTACGGCTGGTACGACTCGGAACCAGAGTATCCAGACAGGTCCTCCTACAGTGATGGCGAGGCCTACGCAGAAGCCCGACGCGTATGGGCAGTGGCCCAGGACGACTGGTGGGAAAACCGCCGCCCCGTCACCCCGGACGCCCCGGCCTTCACCCCGCCCGAGCGACCCGACGAAGCCGCCCGGGTCGACCTGCGCGGCCGCCGTCTCCAGGTCATCGTCAAGCTCGCCACCATTCACCTCACCCCCGGCAAGCCCGAGTACCCCGGCGGATCCTGGCATGTCGAGGGGATGCTGAACGAGCGGATCGTCTCCACCGGAATCTACTACTGGGACAGCGAGAACATCACCGAGAGCCGGCTGAGTTTCCGGGCGGCACTCGACGACCCGGATTACGAACAGAACGACGACAACGGCCTGCGTGAGGTCTATGGCCTGGAGGACGAAGACGCGCTGAACCAGATGCTGGGATCGGCTTCGACCCCAGCGGGCCGCTGCCTTGCGTTCCCGAACATCCTGCAACACAGGGTCGGCTCATTCCGCCTCCAGGACCCCACCCGCCCGGGATACCGCAAAATCCTCGCGTTCTTCCTGGTCGACCCGTCGGAAACCATCGTCTCGACATCCGATGTGCCACCGCAGCAACCGTGGTCCGAGACCTCGACCATGACGCTTGAACAGGCCAAGAACTTCCGAGAACAGCTCATGCAGGAACGTAAGTTCTTCGTCGACGAACACAACGAGCAGCTCTACGAACGAGAGTTTTCCCTCTGCGAGCACTGAACCCCTTCCACCCCGGATACGGTCGGGAAGGTGGACAGCCGGAACGACCGTGCCGGTGCGGCGGGTCGGTGGCGCGCCCTGCGGCGGAAGGACTCCGTTTCATTGCGCTGACACCAGGCGTTGGCTTGAACATCAACTCACAACACCTGAAACATAGTTGTCGCACATCCTTCTGATTGGCAGACTCACCTCGCCGACGAAAACATGCGGACAAGCGTGCGTCGCGCCCGCGCGGAAGCATCACGTCGGCGGACGCCGACTTACGTCATCTCACCAGGGGGAACATCCTTGAACCTCAGCTTGCCCAGACGCGTCCTGGCTCGTGCCACCGCCACCCTGGCGCTGGCGCTGGCCATGGCCACCGGCACCACCGGTCTGCTTTCCGGCGCCGAAGCACACGCCCTGCCGGTCACCGAGGGCTCCTTCAGCTTCAGCGGCGACGAGGACGACTACATCAGCGGCGGCCGGTCCTATGCCTACACAACGGCGTCCCAGGACCGCATGAACGTCTCCGGCAACACCGACAACAGGGTGGTCTCCGTCTCCGTCACCGGTACGAACGGCGACTGGTGGAGCCTGGACCTCGCGGCGCCGTCCGGCAAGGCCCTCACGCCCGGGACCTACACGGGAGCCACCCGCTACCCGTTCAACGACGGGGTCGAGCCGGGCCTGTCGCTCAGCGGCAACGGCCGCGGCTGCAACCAGCTCACCGGCACCTTCACCATCTCCGCAGTGGAGTTCGGCCCCCAGGGCTACGTGAAGAAGCTCGACGCCACCTTCGTGCAGCACTGTGAGGGCGGCACTCCGGCCGCGCGCGGCGAGGTCCACATCGAGAACCCGGCCCCGCCGGCCGAACTCGGTCTGGGCCTCGACATCGCCCTGGCCGGCACCGCGAGCTCCCTCAACGGCAAGGCCACCATCCACGGCACGGTGAGCTGCAACAAGCCGGTGCGGGTGACCGTGGCGGGCGACGTCACGCAGGTGAAGAAGCGGGACCTCATCCGCGGTTCCTTCTCCACGTCGGTGTCCTGCACTCCGGGCGCCCCGATCGCCTGGACCGGTACGGCCGTACCCACCGGCTCGGTCCCCTTCCAGAAGGGGGACGTCGAGGTGGAGGGCCGCGCGACAGCGACGGACCCGGACTACGACCAGCCGGTAACGGTCAGCGAGACCGTGGCTGTCCGCCTCACCCGGGTATGACGCCCATCCCCTGACACACAAGCACAACCACCCGGCCCGGGCTTCGCTCCTCCCAGGAACGAAACCCGGGCCGGGTCACGTGCACGCCACCACCCCTCGGGGGGCCGGGATGCTCCCACCGCACCGGCGGGTCAGTCCTGAGCCGGCATCACCCTGGTCACCCGGCCCTTCAGGTCGGCGGCCAGATAGCCGGTGGCATGGTCGTCACCGAGATAGACGGACAGTCCCAGCGGGGTGTCGAACGTGTCGTCGGCAGGGTTGACCAGGAGGTAACGCACGGTCGGCCGCTTCACGTTCAGGTCCTTCTCCGCCCGCTTCAGCAAGGGGGGAAGGACGTCCCAGTCGAAGTCGTCCAGACGGAAGGGGCGTTCACCGCCGATGATCGAACTACTGATGATGCCCTTCTCGACACCCCGGCCCGGGCGGTAGGTGTAGCTGTCGTACTTGGTGTCGCTTCCCTTCACCATGATTTCCGCGGACACATAGCCCGGATAAACGGTGAGATCGCACGCACGGTCCGTGCCTGTCGCGGCTTTGATCTCCTTCACCGCCGTCCGGATGCCGTCCGGGGTGAGCAGATCCGTCTTCGTGTCGGCTTGGGATGTCGATGCCGAACGGGACGCCCGCGGCGGTGCGGGATTCGGGTCCTTCGTCTTGGTGGAGGCCGAGCTGGGTGATCTGGCCGCCTTTCCGTCGTCACTGTCGCCTCCGCCTGGCACCAGGGTCCACACCAGGACTCCCGCCAGCACGGTCCCTACGACCGACGAGGCGATCGTGATACGGCTCTTCGCACGGCTCCCGGGTCGCGGCGGCGTCGCTCGTGTGGGGCCCACCGGGTAGGGGGTGGGCGGCACGATGGGGCCGGGTACGGCGTCGTGTGGTCCCGCCGGTCGGAAGCCGGTGGGCGGCCCGAAGCCCGAAGGCGGCCCGAAACCTGCCGGTGCGGAAGGTGTGAGTACCGGACCCGGCGGAGGCACCAGTCGGTACGAGGTGGTCGCACCCTCGGGACCGCTTGGAGCCGCGTTGCGGCCGTTGGCCGCGTCCGCGAGCATCCGGTCGGCGGTCTCCGTGTCCACTCGGCCGGCCGGGTCTTTGACAAGGACGGCATTCAGGAAGCCGGTCAGCACTCCGGCCCGGACGGGCGGCGGAAGCTCCTCGCTCAGAAGAGCAGCCAGCGTCGCGAGAGTGGTTCCCCTGCGCAGCGGATGATGCCCTTCGACGGCGACGTACAGCATCATCGCCAGCGACCACAGGTCGGAGCCCGGGCCGCCCTCACCGCCGGAAATGCGCTCGGGCGCCATGTAGTCGGGTGTGCCGATGAGGGACCCGGTCGCGGTCAGGACGGTCGACTCCCTGATTGCCGCGATGCCGAAGTCGGTGAGGACGGGACGCCCGTCGGGCCTCATCAGAACGTTGGCGGGCTTCACGTCCCGGTGCTGGATACCGACCTCGTGCGCGGCGCGCAGCGCTGCCAGCACCTCGCGGCCGATCCGGGCGGCCTCGACGGGCGCCAGCGGCCCCTTGTCCAACCGGTCCTGGAGCGATCCACCGGTCACCAACTCCATGACGAGCCATGGGTGAGGGTGTTCCTCCCCGTCCACCACATGGTGGAGGGTCACCACATTGGGGTGGTCGACACGCGCGAGTGCCCGTGCCTCCCGCAGTACCCGGGCCCGGAGCATCATCGCAGCCTCCGGATCGTACTCGGCAAGATCCGGATCCGACGGCCGTACTTCCTTCAGCGCCACGGCTCGGTCGAGGATCAGATCGCGAGCCAGCCACACCAAGCCCATGCCGCCGCCACCGAGCCTCGCCTGCAGTTCGAAGCGCCCGTCTATGACCCGTCTGCCGGATTCCCCGTCGTTCATGGCCGGGAGCCTACGGGATGCCGGTGGCACGGCCCCTCACAGGTGTCTCCCGTGGCCGGTGTTCGACATTGCTTCGTTGCCGCGACGGCCTTCCGCGGCGCTTGCAGGAACAATCCGCAGTCGGCGTCGTCACCCAGATCGGCTGCTGTGCGGACCATAAGGCTGCAGTAGCTGGTCCACGGGTGCGTGATCGTCGGTAAGTATGCGGGCAGCGCCGGTCCAGGAGGTGAGGTCCTCGCCGGTGGTGATCTTCCAGCCGGTTTGCCGGGAGTCGAGCGCTCTTTGGATCGCGCGGAGGTCGACCGGCTGGTCGGAGGCGAGCACCACCAGGTTGCCGCCCCGGGGGCCGGCGGCCGGGCGGCCCCCGATGTCGGCGGGTTCCCCGAGGACGGCGACGTGCTCGAAGATCTCGCTGAGGGTGGCTACTTCGGCACGTGCGAAGTCCATGCCACCGTGATCGATGAGGTTGGCGACGTACAGGCCTTCCTCGTCCAGGACCCGCCGTACATCAGTCATCGCTTCGACAGTGGTGAGGTGCCACGGCACGCTGACGCCCCCGAAGGCGTCGCCGACGACGAGGTCACGACTGCCGGTGTCCAGTCGCCGCAGGCCCAGTCTGCCGTCCTCGACACGTACGTGGATACCGGCCTGCGACCGCAGACCGAGTTGCTCACGGTTGATGCCCACCACCCCGCCGTCGATCTCGGAGACGAGGCTGTGCGTACCGGGCCGCGTGGCCGCGAGGTAACGGGGAAGAGTGAGTCCGCCTCCGCCCACGTGGTGGGCGGCAAGTGGTTCACCGTGCGGAAAGGCGGCGTCGACCACCGACGCGATGGCGCGCACATACGCGAACTTCAGATGGGCCGGGTCGTCGACGTCCACGTACGAGTGCCGCAGGCCGTCCAGTACGAGCGTGCGTCCGTCGCCCCCGTCGGAATCCGTGACGACCCGAGCGCAGTGGTACTTGGTCTCCACGTCACACCCCCCCGGCGCGACCGTGACGGCGAGACCGCCCGCTACGACCATGAGTGTCAGGGCCGGGGCACCGCTCCACCCGCGCGTTCGCCACTCGACCCATGCCGAGCCCGCCACCAGCAGTGCTCCGAGGCCAAGCAGTATGCCGCTGACCGGCAAGCGCGACACCAGCACGAAGCCGGTGAGCACGGTGCCCACGATGGCGCCGACGGTGCCGATGCCTGAGAGTCGGCCGACCACCGTACCGGTCTCCGCCAGGTTCGTGAGACGCAGCTTCGTCACGAAGGGGGTCACCGCGGAGAGCAGTGAGCCCGGCACCAGGATGGTCAGCGACGCGATCACCAAGAGCACCGCCGGTGCCCACTCGGCAGTGCTGCGCAACACGGAGGGGGTGAGAGCCACCACCGCTCCGGACACTCCGAGCGCAGGGCCGATGAGCCGGCGCGGATCGACCTGGTCCGCGATGTGGCCGCCCAGCCATGAGCCGAAGGCGATGGCGGTGAGCGCGATGCCGATCACCATGGTGCTGGTCTCGAGAGTCAGGCCGAGGTAGGGAGCGAGCAGCCGCAAGGCGACGATCTCGACCACCAGAACCGCCGCCGAGGACCCGAACACCAGCACGGCGGCGGCACGGGGGCCCAGAACGGCTCGGCCGGGCGTGCTCTCAGCGACGGGCGACGACGATCCGGTCACGGGCGACATTCTCGCATGCGGTTCACGAACCGATGACACCGTGCGAGTCCTGAGAGGTCCTCGGGGGACCCGGGCCGATCCAGGGGGCGCCAGGTGTCAAGATGGGGACATGACTATCAAGGTTTTCTTTGACATCACCATCGACGACGTTCCCGCCGGCCGGATCAACATGAACCTTTTCGACGACGTCGCCCCCAAGACCGTGGAGAACTTCCGCGCCCTGGCGACCGGCGAGAAGGGCTTCGGCTACAAGGGCTCGTCCTTCCACCGCGTCATCCCGGAGTTCATGCTCCAGGGCGGCGACTTCACCCGCGGCGACGGCACAGGCGGCAAGAGCATCTACGGCGAGAAGTTCGCCGACGAGAACTTCACGCTCAAGCACACCAAGCCCGGCCAGCTCTCCATGGCCAACGCCGGCCCGAACACCAACGGCTCGCAGTTCTTCATCACCACGATCGTGACGTCGTGGCTCGACGGCAAGCACGTCGTGTTCGGTGAGGTCGCCGACGAGAGCAGCATGGAGCTCGTACGGAAGATCGAAGGCTACGGCTCTCGGTCCGGCCGTACGTCGGCCACCGTCACCATCGCCGACTGCGGCACTCTCTGACCGTACGCCGCATGCCGCGTGATGGAGGCAGCAGGAGCTGTGGATGTCGGGATCATATGGATTCCCGACACCCACCTGCCCCACCGGTCCGCGGCCGCTCGGGAAACTGGTCGACGGGTGACGAAGTACCGTCCTGGGCGGTCGATTGGGGCCCGAGTAGCTTCTAACGCCTCAAGGGGCGTCAGGTGTGTCCAGCTGCTGACGCGGCGCCCCAGCAGGTCTTCCCCCTGTCGGCCGACAGGGCACAGCCCACGTCATCGGCCTGGCTGCCGGACCGTTTCCTGCCGAGTCCCATCCAGCGGCCGTTCTGGGCTCAGCCGCCGCTCTTGCGCCGGAACGACCGCTGGTTGGCAGCCGGGCCGTGCGCGCCGCGGATCTTTGACGCGTGAGGATTCGCAGCGGAGTCGGCGGCATCCGCCTGCATACCGCGCTTGCGGGCCAAAGCCTCCCGGAACTTGCGCTTCAGATCGTACTGACCGTCAGCGCCGGGCGTGAGGGTTGGGTTTTCGGTGTCATCGGACTCCACACCTTCTGGTGAGGGAGACTCTGCGGCCATGGTGACCTCCTGGGCTCGGACGTTGAGACCACAGCTTGACACGCCGAGTACCGCATGAGGCACCGGATGGCGAATGCGTCGTCGTGGACAAACTGCAGGACAGGGCGACCGTCGCCCGCGCCGGGGTCACATTCGTTCCCAGCGTCTTCGGCCGCCCGCACACCACCGGCGAACTGGCCCACCGCTGGGGAACTCTCATCCCCGGAGGTGTTGTCCCGCCACCTGCTGCCTGCGCCACGCGGAACTTACTCACGGCTCGACGCCATGGCCGCCACCTGCGGTGCACTGGGCGCCGAAGCCCAAGGGCTGGTTCGGACGGTTTCCGACGGTCAATTCCGGGTGCGGTGCAGTGTCCCCTCGTGGTGGGATGCGCCACATGAGCGACTCGCTGCGTGCCCGTATAGAGCAGTACTACGCCACCGTTCCCTTCCTGTTCTCCGACGCCGAAGGGTTCGGCCCGTTACGGCTGTTCGTGCGCAGGAAGCCAGGTGCCCCGTATTACGGGGGTCCCAGCCACGCCCAACCCACTGCGGAGGGGGCGTCGGCGGTAACCGCCGCGGACGTCTCCCAGGTGCGGGCCCGGCAGCGCGAGCTCGGCGTGCCGGAGGCCTTCGAGTGGCTGGCCGAGGCGGCACCGAGGCTGCGTTCCTGTATCGAGGCAGTCGGTCTGCCTGTGGCGGAACGCCCACTGATGGCTCTGGATCCACACCATCGACTCGATCCGCAGCCGTTGCCGGAGGGTGTGAGGCTCCGGGTGCTGACGGCCGATGACCCCGCGTTGCCCGAGGCTCTCGCCCTTCCTCGCTTGGCCTTCGGAAAGAAGGGCGCTGCGGGTCGCTCGGCAGGTCGCACGGAGTTGTCGGTGGTGGCAGAGGAATTGACGCATGACGGCACAGTGGCAACGGTCCGCCCGACCATCCGCGCCGGGCACAAGACGCTCGTCGCCGCCCTCGCCCCGGACGGCACCCCACTGGCCGTCGGCCATTACCACCCGTCGGATGGCACCACCGAGATCGGCGGCATCGGCACCCTTCCCACCGCCCGCCGCCAGGGCCTGGCCGCCGCCGTCACGGCGGCCCTGGTCGCCAATGCGCGTGACAATGGGGTGAAGACCGTTTTCCTCGCCTATGCAGAGGACGCTGTCGCTCGGATCTACTCACGTCTGGGCTTCCGCCCTGCCGGCAGCACCCTTCTGATCGCCAACCAACCCGCGCGATCGTAAGTTCGCAGACCTTGGGCGGTGGCTCTGGCCCTGGCCAGACCATCTTGCTGCCGCTCTGGGCGACGAGTACACCCTCGTACAGCAGGAGTTGGGGCGAGCCCCCGAACCCGGGCCTCGCCTTGCCGGTGTCGACGTGAGTGCGCCAGACCTGCTCACCCGTGTGCTCCGCTGACGCCACGGTAGTCGCGAGGCCCTGCATCGTGTCCTGACTCGCCACCTCGACGCCCACCGGGCTTGTCCACAAGGTCTTCCCCGTGGTCAACGAGTGGGCAGCGGCCATGCCCTGCCGGGACACGGTGACCAAGCTCGGTGTCGCATTGATGGGCAACAAGCCAGGGTGTCACGGACCAATCCGGCGATGCGCGCTAATGGCGCATCTGCTCCTTGCCCTGCCACCATGGCTGTGACCGAGCTGTGGAGTGCTGCCGCCGGAGGCAACTTGGAACTGCTCATCATCTTCTTATGCATCGGAGCCGTCATATGGCTCGTCAGCTCGGACAAGAAGGACGAAGAGGAGAAGGCGCGGAAGAAGAGGCAAGCCGTCGCCGCGGAGGCCACGCGGCTCGCGCAGGTCACGGACCCTGCCTGGATGAGCACCGAGATCGTCCGCGCCGTCCAGTCGGGCGATGCCGGCCATCTGGAGGCGACGGCGGCGGAGTTGCCGGATTGGCCGATACGTGACCCTCTGGTGCAGTCGGCCCGATGGCTGCTGACGCTCCACGCGGGAACGGAGGTGGCAGAGCGTGCCGCCGTACACCGGGCGCTCACGGACGAAGTGCGGGCCGGTACCGCCGCCGCCATGACGGCCCTGAGCATGGTGACGGTCAAGGTGGTCTCGCTCGCCCGCTTTTTCAGTTATGACTGGCGGCAGTTGCCCGAGGAGCCGCGCAGGCTGCTGGAACGGGACGCGACGCGCCTGCACGGCATCAGTGAGGCGGCTTACGCACTGCACCACAACCTGGGCGTCGCCATGGCGGCAGGAACGGCCCACGAGGCGGATGCAGCGGGTCGCCACCTGCTCGCCCTGGCCGAGACCATCCGGGAACTTTCCGAAGGCATGGAAGAGGAGTGACGCATGGCGACACCGCCGGAGCACGGCGGCGGGCTTCCCGCGCGCTGGGGGGAGGCACTGGGCTGGGCTCGTCAGGTCATCGAGTTCCTCCAGGCCCTCGATGGTACGAGCGCGCCCGGGCTCGGCCCCGCGCAGCAGATGATCGGGCAGTTGGACGCACTGTCGCAGGACGGAGAACGCCGGATCGTAAGGGTGCTGACAGAGCGGAACGCGCTGAAGCGGCGGAGAGCGGACACGGCCGCCGAGGAGCGGGACCTGACCGCTCAAGCGGCGGCCGCGATGCAGGCCATCGGAGATGCACAGGAACCGCCCCCCGCAGCGCGCACCGCCTTGATACGTGCTCACCGCCTTCGCGCGGACCTCGCCTCCAGCGAGGCGGACCTGGTCATGGCCGAGGAGGCCGTACGGCGCTACCAGCAGTGCCAGACACTGCTGCGTGACTACCGCGCGAATCTCCAGCGGAAGCTGAACGGCCTGGAGTGGCAGTTCCGGGTCGCGGAGGCCAACCGGCACCAGGCTGATCTGGCCGATCGGCTACGAGACCTCGACGCGCTGAGCGACGGCCTGACCGCGCAGGTCCGCGATGTCGCGGCCGAGGCGGAGGCTCGGTACACCGTCGCTCACGACCGGGAGGACCTGCAGATCATGCGTCTGCGCAGCTCCAACCAGGAGGCCCGGATCGACGAGGAGCTGAACGGCTACCGCGGCTCCAAGGACGACTGACGTCCCTGTCGCCGACGGAGCAGCCGAACTGGACAGCAGAGGGAAGTAGGGGGGAGGGCTTTGTCAGAGCCCGTGCACAGGGTGATGCGTATCGGGCTGCGGCCCGCGGACGGGGCGGCCGGCCCCGGCCTGGAGATCGTCCTCAGTGACGGGCCACGGCGGGACAGCGTCCTGCTCCCGGTCCCGGATCTGGAGATCAGCCCGCAGGATCAGGAGGAGATCCGGTGGTACCTCGAGGACTACCGCGAGTTCCCCTCCGACCCGGCTCCGGTGATCGCGGCGCGGTGCTCCCAGCGCCTCGCCACACTCGGTGAGGCGCTCTTCCAGGCGCTGTTCGACCACTCGGAGGATGCCCGGGCCCTGTGGCGGCGAGCCGGAGAACAGGTGGGGGACCTTCGGGTCGAGGTGGACTCCGATCTCAACGACGTGGTGGCCGTGCCGTTCGAACTGTTGCGGATCCCCGGCGGGCCCGCCCTGTCGCTGGCGGCCCGCTCGTTCACTCATGTGCTGCCATCGGGACAGGACGCCCGAGGAGACAGCACGCCGAACCATCGGGGTGCCATCAGGATCCTGCTCGTCATCTGCCGACCGTTCAGTGACCGGGACGTCCCCTTCCGGTCCGTCGCCCACCGGCTGCTCCGGTCCACCGAGCGGCGGGCGGACGTGCGCATCCAGGTCCTGCGTCCGCCGACGTACGAGCAACTCGAACGCACCTTGCTGGCCGCCCGGAAGCGCGGTGAGCCCTTCCACATCGTCCATTTCGACGGCCACGGCATGTTCGGTGCCCTGCAAGCCTTGCCCGCGCAGCCGGCGCAGGGCATGGCTCTGTTCGAGGACCCCGGTTCCACTCCGAGCGTCCGTCTCATCAGCGGGGGACAGCTCGGCGCACTGCTCACCCGGGCCGGGGTGTCCGCACTCGTCCTGAACGCCTGCCGCTCGGACCGTGCCGACCCGAACACCCCCCACTCCCCCGCCCACGTGGCGGATCCGGAGTCGGCCCCGCGACAGCCGCCCGGTTTTGGATCCCTCGCGCGCAACGCCCTGCGGTCAGGCCTCGGCACCGTCGTGGCCATGCGCTACAACGTGTACGTCTCCGCCGCTGCCACCTTCGTCTCCGTGCTGTACGAACGACTCGTGGACGGCGCCGAAGTGGCCGAGGCGGTGACGCAGGCTCGCAGAGTCCTGGCCGCGTCGGCCGGTCCGGCACCTCGGACGGACGAATGGCTGGTCCCCGTCGTTTACCAACGCGGTCCCTTCCGCCTGTTCGACGGGAGGGGCCGGGGAGCCGGCGAGAGTCGGCCCGAGCCGCCGGCCCCGGCCACACACCCCCTGGATACGTCCCTGCCCGCCCCACCGGCAACCGGCTTCCTGGGGGGCGACGACACGATCATCGCGGTGGACCGGGCGTTCGACCACGACCGGTCAGTACTTCTCCACGGTGAGGTGGGCAGCGGCAAGACCGCCACGGCGGCGGACTTCGCCCGTTGGTACCGCCGAACCGGCGGCGTGTTGGGCCCCGTGGTCTTCACCTCCCTGCGGACCACCACCTGCTCCGAACTGGCCGCCGTACGGCGGCGCCTGCAAGGCCTGACACCTGCGTCCCACGGCGCGAAGCCACCGGCGTCCGCCCTGTGGATCTGGGACGACGCCGAATCAGCCGACACGTGGAGTCCTGACGAGCGTGCCCGTCTGGCCCGCCTTCTCACGGGCCTCTCCGGGGAGCCGGTGCGGCTGCTGCTCACTGCCACGCACGAGATGTCCTGGCTGCCGGGGTCACTCGAGCGCATGGCCGTGGGTGCCCTGGGCGACGCGGAACGGACCGAGTTGGCGGCACGCCTCCTGGGGCCGGACGCGCCGGCCCCGCCGGAGCAGGTCATGCGCTTCAGCCAGGGAAATCCCATGGCCTTGCGCGCCCTGTGCCGCCGACTTCCCGACATGGAGCGGGCCGACGGGGCCGATGCCTGGCTGGAGACACTGCACGACGGCACCGGGTGGCTGCTCGGCCCCGGCGAAGAGGCAGCGGGCCCCGCCACCCTGGTCCTGCGCGAGATCCTCGACGAGCGGGCACAGCGGGCGCTCAGTCTCCTGCTCTTCTTCCGCACCACCGTCGCCGCCCTGCCGTTGTCGGATCTCACCCGGCGACTGCGGCGCACCGAGGCCGGCCGACACGTACCCGCCCTGGACCAGGACAGCGCCGCCCGCCTCCTCGCCGCGGTGGCGGCCAGGGGTTGGCTCACCCCCACCACCGGGGGCCACCACACGATTCACCCCATGCTGCCCACGGCTCTGCGGCCACTGCTCGACGCCTGGGCAGCCGACCTGTCGGTGACGGTAGGCACCGCGCTCACCGAGATCTACGACCAGTACGGGCACGCGCTGTTCCAGGCGTACAACGAGGGACACCGGGGGATCCTCAACGTCATCGCGCTCGAAGAGGACAACCTCCTTCAGGCACGAAGGTTCGCCCTGGAGCACGCACTCGCCGACGAGGTCATGGGCCCCATGCAGGCGCTGCGCATGCTGTACCTGGAGAAGGGGCGGAAGCAGCGGTGGTGCAGTCTCGTCGAGGGCTTGTCGCCCACGCTGATCGAGCCCGCCTCCGGTGCTCCCCGCGCCGGCCTGGCGTTCCGGGACCGTTCCCTCCATGCCGTCATCGCCCAGTTTCTGACCGAAACCGGGCTGGCCCGGCCCGGTCGCTCAGCCACAGCGTCTCAGAGCGGGCGTGAGGACGACGAAACGCCCGCCTCCTCGCGAACCCCTACCGAGGCCGATCCGCGCCGGGACGTGCAGCGCCTGCTCGTCGAGAACACCGAGCCGAGTCTTCAGCGGGCGGTCGACCTCGCGCACCGCAGCGGCGACCCGACGCTCGAAGCGACGGCACTCATCCGGCTCGGCCAGTGGTACCGGGCCCAGCGTGCACCGCACTTCGAGGACATGGCGAAGAGCAGCTTCGACAAGAGCGCAGACCTCGTGCGGGAGACCAACGACCATCTCACCATGGCGCGCGCTCTGGACGGGCTTGGCGCCCTCCACGTACAGCGGGCGGACCGCCTCAGCGCCGAGCACATGCGGCGGCTCGTCGAAGCCGGGGCGTTCGACACGAGTCGTCCCGGCCGGATCACCGTCCCCATACCACCGGAGGTGTTCGGCGATCTGGCGGCGGCCCAGGACTACTACAGCGATGCCCTCGCCCGGTTCCCGGACGACGACGGATACGCTCATCTCACGGCGTCTCTCCACCACCAACTCGCCGGGGTCTATCAGAGGATCGGCGTGACGGACGAGGCAGCCCGGCACTTTCGTCAGGCTGTCCGGGATCACGAACGCGCGGGCGACTCCTTTCGGGCCGCGCAGAGCCGGATGGACTTCGCCAACTTCCTCGTGCACCGCGACGGCCGGGTGGAGGATGCGCTCCTCTACGCACGGCAGGCGCTGCACGACCTGCGGTTACTGGGCGAGCCGCGCCGGGAGGAGGCGGCGGAGGCTCAGCGCCTCGTCGAGGAGCTGACGCGAATTGTGCGGGCACATCCGTGATCCTGCCCGAGTGCAGGCTCTCCTACGGTTTCACGGATCCGACGGCGACGACGAGTTGTCGCCGTCTTCCTCCCGCATTCGGCGCGCCTCCGCCAGAGCCTGGTCCTTGTTCAGCCCGAGCAGCCTGCCGGCCGGGACTGCCGAGACCATGCAGCCGTCCGTATGGGCATAGGAGGACTCCGCGATGATCCCGGCGGCGCCGGCGAACCACATGCGCCATTCCGGCTTGAAGGGCCGATTGCGGTACAGCAACGGGCCTGCGCACACGCAGCAGTGCATGAACGCCGGGTCCGGAGGCACCGCCCCGAACTGGCCGTGAGGGTGATCAGGCATCAGGTTCTCCTCCCGCTCCCGCACTTCGGGCCACCTGGTCGAGAGCCCTGCGGACCCGCTCCCCGCGCAGGATCCACTCGAGCTCCGCCAGGCTTCCCACCGCCGTCACAGTGGCAGCCGTCCAACGGCAGACGGCGTGCCCGAGGGACGCCCCCTCGGGTGGGGCCAGCACGAGCGTGACGCCCGCGCCCAGCAGCACGATGCCCATGTTGTAGGCCGTACTGCCCCGACGGGTCATGCGCTGCCACTCCCCGATGTCATGTCGCTGCGCGGCGCGCAGGCTCTCCTCGGCTGGGCGGCGGGCACCGGGCGGGTACCAGGCGTCGAGATCGGCTGGGGAGTAGAAGTGCCGACGAGCGTGAAACCCGTACTGCACGCTCGCGATCAGGACGACGAAGGCCATTGTGAGCAGCAGCATCGCGGGGCCCGGCCAGCGGAACTTGTCGCCATCGGAGCCCAGGACTCCGACCATGGCGATGCAGGCCCCGGCCAGCAGCGGGGCGGCGACGAAGTGGGCCGCCTCGGAGGCGCTTCCGTACCCGAGCGGGGTCGGCTTCGCCCACTCCGATGAATCGTCACTCACGCCGTGCCCCCTTTGCGACGAAACGATGGGCACCCAGTGTCACCACGACAGTGCGTTGTGTAAAGAGTGGTCTCCTTCAGGTGCCGGCCGCCCATCGCGGCAGGACCGAATGCTGGCAGCGCCCTGGTGGTGACTGTGCCGACTCCGCTCATTCCTGATGTTGCCGGCGTGGGTCGGGAAACGCCGGCCCCCAAGTCCGTCGGGCGATCGCAAGAACGTCGTCGGCGTGAGCGGGCTTCATGGCCTCGATGGCTTCGGTCACCTGTTCCCTGCCGATCGCTTTCATCCAGCCCCAGTAGCGCGGTTCGTCGGGATCGATGAAACGGATCAGTTCGCCACGCTGCTGGGGGCCGACCATCCGGAACGTGGCGAAGCGCTCTTCGTCGGGCGCGCCTTCCAGCAGAGGGAAGAGACTTCCGGGGTTCTTCGCGTTCAACACATCGACCGCCCACCGGGCATCGGCCGAGGCCAGTAATCTGAGGAGTCGGTCTGACCACACGCGGGCAGCCATCTCGACGTCCATCGTCTGCAGCAGCTCGAGTGCGTCATCGTCGTCCAGTTGTGCCAGCAACCGATCGATCGCGTGCTCGTTCATGAACGGCAGGATCGTGGCGCGCTTGGACGCGGTCATTCGGACCAGAAGGCCGGCGGCGGTGGGTTGCGGCAGTTCACCCATCCGAGCAGCCGCAGCATCTTCCGCCATGTCCGACAGCAGTGAGAGGACCTTCTCCTCGTCCAACCGGGCCATGCATTCCGCGGCCACCGCCGGTGCCATCACCACCAGGATCATCCTGGTCTGTTCGTGCGGCATCAGCGCCATCCGCGCAGACGCCGCACTCGCGCCCAGGTCGGTGAGGATCGCGGCGGCCTGGCGTGGTTCCAGCGCTGTCAGCCGCTTGACGGACTGAGCGATGGGCAGCGAAGCGACCTGCGCGGCGAGGACGCCGTCCACCGCATCCACCGGACCGTCACTCTTCGAGGCCACGAGGTGAGCGGTCGACGGCACCGGATCTGGGTGATGCATGTAGCGACTGGCGTACGCACGCTGCCAGGCGGCTCTCCACCGGCTGAATTCGCCTGCGGGGCATCCGCAGACCGACGCGAACGCCAAGACAGTGCTCAGAGCCGGCAGATGCCGGCCCGACATGGCGTTGCTGATGGTGCTCCGTGGAAGGAAAGTGCCGCGTTCAGCGGCCGAGGCCATCATCTGACGCAGGGTGGGCGCGCCAACCGAGAGGCGCAACAGACGTAGCTGATAACCGAGTTCGAATACGCTGGTGACGGATTCCGGATCCGGTTGCAGGTCCGGCCGGCCGACGCCACCCGCTGCCGACGGCGAAGTCACTTCCCACACCATCCCATCATGTCCGACATCCAGCTCACCATGTCCCATGATGTCCCATGCTCGGCGTCCTCATGCGGATGAGACCGGACTCGTCCCCGCTCCGTTGATCGCGCCTGCGATTCCCCCGTTTCCTGGGGGTGCGCTTGCTGAGGCTGCGTCGATTCGAGGGGGTTTTCGGTATGCCCGGTATCCGGATGATCTGGCTTGCACTGATGCTGCAACTCGCAGGCTTCGTGGGCGTGGTCGGTGGTCTGCTCTCGCGACTTGACGGTGCGACGCCCGCTCACGCCGTTTTCGTCGGCGCCGGCGCGTTCTCCGGCACCTTGCTGCTGCTGTTGGCCGCCGCCAGCTTCATTGAGCGCCGGTAGGGCAGCACTTCGCGCTCGCCACGAGTCCGGGAGAACAGCGCGTACTGCGGGACCCGCGGTCGTGAGGCAGGGGACCGAGGTCGGAACGGCGCGGCGCGGATCACCGAGGCCTGTCAGAGGGTTCAGTCGGGAAAGGCGGAGCCCAGCGCGGCCTTGGTTGCGACGGTGCCGAGGGTGCGGGCGCCGAAGGAGAAGGAGTCGCGGGCCGTGGCGCCGGCCGGGCCGGAGCGCAGCACCCAGACCGCGCCCGCTCCCTCGTCCTCGGCTGCAGCCGCGACCACCGGCTCCGCTCGGCCGTCGCCGTCGCCGTCGACGAGGTGGGTGGTGGAGCCGAAGAGGTCCTGCCGCTCTGCGGTGCCGGGCATGTTCGCGCTGTTCTGGCTGAGCACTGTGGTGCCGGCGCCGGTCGGTCCGTGCGGCCCGCCGGGCACGACGGCGAAAGTGCCGGCGCGGCTCACCCCGTCGAAGCTCTCGTACGGGTTGCCGGCCAGCACGTCGCCGTATCCGTCACCGTCGACGTCCCGGACCGACAGCGACCAGCCGAAGGTGTCGTCCTGCTCCTGGACGCCCGGGACGCCGGGCGTGTCCTGGTCGATGACCTGGGGGGCACCGGCGGTCAGGCCGTCCGCACCTGCGTACTGGATCCGCAGGGAGTTGGCGCCCAGCACCAGGTCCGCTCTCCCGTCGCCGTTCAGGTCGCCGAGGGTCAGATCCGAGTGCGCGGGTCCGGCGAGGTCCCTGAGGATGGTGAGGGGGCGCACTCCGCCGCGGCCGCCGAGCAACTGGTTCACGTCGTAGGTGTAGCCGCCATCGGGGTCCCGGTCGTACGCCCGGCTCACCGTGACCAGATCGGTGGCGCCGTCGCCGTTGATGTCCCCGGTCGCCACGCCGACCGTCAGCAGGTCGTAGTCCGCGAACGCCACGTCGTCCTGGGTACGCGTGGGCTGCCCGTCGCGACCGAAGGGCCCGTACGTCACCCGGCCTTCGCGGGCCAGGTCCTGGTGCCCGTCACCGTCGAAGTCACCGGCGACCGTCCGGGCGGCCTGATAGCGGCCGGTGCCTTCGGCGGGCAGCACCTTTCCCGTGGCGAAGCCGTCGGGGCCGCCCCACAGCACGGTTCGATTGCCCTCTCGCGCGAGGCCGTTCTGCTCCCACTGCTCCCCGTAGGCCGCGACCAGCAGGTCGGTGAAGCCGTCGTGGTCGAGGTCTGCGGCGGCGAGCCGGCTGCCGAACCGGTCACCGGCCTCGACGGTGCCGGGCACGCCCACGGACGCCTGCGTGTACACCGTACGGGCGGCGGGGCTCAGCCCGCGCGCGGACCCGAACAGCACCGCAACGTATCCGGCGTCCGCCTTTCCGTCCACTGTGGCTTGTGGGGCCGCAACGGCCAGGTCTTCGTACCCGTCGCCGTTGAAGTCCTCGCGGATCTCCGCCGCGGCGGGCCGGGCGTGCGCCACCGGCATGGCGGCGGTGGTGGCGCTGAGCAGGGTGAGCGCCACCAC
>NZ_JBEOXI010000092.1:0-28972 GCF_040296465.1 Streptomyces sp. NPDC002130 | reverse complement strand
TGGAGCTGTCCGCGCTCAAGGGTGTCTTCGAGGACGTCGTCGACGAGACGGTCTCCTACGTCAACGCGCCGCTCTTCGCGCAGGAGCGCGGCGTCGAGGTGCGCCTCACCACCAGCTCCGAGGCGACCGAGCACCGCAACGTCGTCACGGTGCGCGGCACCCTCGCCGACGGCGAGGAGGTGTCGGTGTCCGGCACGCTGGCCGGCCCCAAGCACCTCCAGAAGATCGTCGCGGTCGGTGACTACGACGTGGACCTCGCGCTCGCCGACCACATGCTGGTCCTGAAGTACGAGGACCGCCCCGGCATCGTCGGCACCGTCGGCCGCATCCTCGGTGAAGCGGGCCTCAACATCGCCGGTATGCAGGTGTCGCGTTCGGTGGCCGGCGGCGAGGCGCTGGCGGTCCTGACCGTGGACGACACGGTGACCGCGAACGTCCTGGCCGAGGTGGCCGCGGAGATCGGGGCGACTTCGGCCCGGTCGGTGAACCTGGCCTGACCTTCAAGGGGGCTCCGCCCCCGGACGCCCGTTCGCGTGAACGGGCTCGTCCTCAGACGCCGGACGGGCTGAGCTGATCAGCCCGTCCGGCGTCTTTCCGTACGCCCACCCGCCGCAGGGTCAGCACCGCCGCTGCCGCCGCACCGGCCAGCAGCACCGCGCCCGTGACGGCCGCCGCGTGCATGCCGCCGGTGAAGGCCTCGCGCGCCGCCGTGGCCAGGGCGTCCCCCGCGCGCCCCGGGATCCGGTCGGCCACGGCCAGGGCGCCGCCCAGGGTCTCGCGCGCCTCGACGGGTGCCGAAGCCGGGATCTCGTGCCGGAAGACGGCCGTGCCGATGGAGCCGAGGAACGCCATGCTCAGCGCGCCGCCGAACTCCGTGCCCGTCTCCAGCAGGGACGACGCGGCGCCCGCCTTCTCCACGGGAGCGGCGCTCAGGGCCAGGTCCGCCACCTGCGACATGACGGCCACGATGCCGCAGGCCAGGACGGCGCACGCGGCGAGCAGCAGCCAGAGGGAGTCCGTACCGGCCAGGGCCAGCATCACGTAGCCGCACGCGGCGACCGCGAAGCCTCCGCCGACGACGTGCGCCCGGGGGACGCCCCGCTGCACGAGCTGTGCGGAGACCGGGGCCGCGAGCCCGATGGGCACCGACGGCAGCAGGCTCCACAACGCCGCTTCGAGGGGGCCCTTGTCCAGGACCGACTGGATGTACTGGGTCGTGAAGTACGCCGAGCCCATCATGCCGAAGGCGGCGGCGAGGTTGAGGACGACGGCCGGGCTGAAGCCGCGGGCCCGGAACAGGTCCGGGGAGATCAGCGGGGAGGCCGCGGTGCGCTGGCGGTGGACGAACAGCGCGGCGAAGAGCAGGCCGACGGTCACCGACATCACGTACCGCACGTTCCAGCCCTCCGCCGCGAGTTCCTTCAGGCCGTAGATCACGGGGAGCACCGCTGCCATCGACAGGGGGACGCTCAGCAGGTCGAAGCGGCCGGGGTCCGGCGTGCGGGACTCGGGCAGCAGGACGGGGCCGAGGGCCAGGAGCAGCAGCATCGCGGGCAGGTTGACCAGGAAGACCGAGCCCCACCAGAAGTGCTCGACGAGCACGCCGCTCATCACGGAGCCGAGCGCGATGCCGGCTGTCATCACCCCCGACCACACACCGATCGCCTTGGTCCGCTGCGCGGGGTCGGTGAACATCGTGCGCACGAGCGCCATCGTGGACGGCATCAGCGTCGCCCCGCCGATGCCGAGGACCGCGCGGGCGGCGATCAGGGTCTCGGCGCTGTTCGCGTAGGCCGCGACCAGCGAGGCCGTGCCGAAGGCGGCGGCGCCGATCAGCAGAAGCCTGCGGCGGCCGATGCGGTCGCCGAGCGAGCCCATCGTCATCAGCAGGCCGGCCAGCACGAAGCCGTAGATGTCGAAGATCCACAGTTGCTGGGTGGCGCTCGGCTCCAGGTCGGCGCTGATGGCGGGGATCGCGAAGTAGAGGACGGAGACGTCCATCGAGACCAGCAGCAGCGGGAGCATCAGCACGCCGAGGGCCGTCCATTCGCGGCGGCCGGCGAGCGCGGGAGAGGGCGCTTTCGTCGTCATGGGCAGGACTGTACGAGCGTCTTAAACGCTTGTCTAGTACGGCTGTTTAATACGCCCGTCTGGATCCCGGGATAGGGTGGCGGGCCATGGGACACCGTGAGGATCTGCTGGAGGGCGCCAAGCGCTGCCTGCTGGCGAAGGGCTTCCTGCGCACGACCGCGCGCGACATCGTCAAGGAATCGGGGACCAACCTGGCCTCGATCGGCTACCACTACGGCTCGAAGGACGCGCTGCTGGCACAGGCGTACGTCGAGATGGTGGAGGGCATGTCCGATGCCTTCGAGGGCGGCGGTGAGCTGCGCGGAGAGCCGGGGTCGCTGGAGCGCTTCACCGACGTCTGGGCGAACATCATCGGAACCATGCGGGAGCCCGGTTCGATGTGGCGGCTCAGCATGGAGATCGTGGCCATGGGGGAGCAGCTGCCTGAGGTGCGGGAGCATCTCGCGCGGGCCCAGCGCGAGGGCGCGCGCGGCATCCTGCCCCTCTTCCTCGGCGGGCACGAGGCCGACGTGACGGACGAGCAGGTGGACACCCTCGGGTCCTTCTACCTGACCCTGATGATGGGCCTGATGGCGCAGTGGACCTTCGACCCGGAGAACGCTCCGGAGGCCGAGCAGCTCGCAGCGGGGCTCCGCCGGGTGATCGAGGCAGCCGAGAGGAAGTGACGTCTCACCCGGGTGCGCCGACGACCGAGTCGATGGCGGACGCGGTGTCGGGGGCGGTCCGGGTCGGGGTGAGTGCCGTACCGGCCCAGGGGCGGCCCGCCGACACCCAGACGCTGCGGGCGCCGACGCCGGCCGCGCCGGCGATGTCGGCGTGCGGGGAGTCGCCGATCACCCAGGCGCCGTCGAGCGTGGCGCCGACGGCGGCGGCAGCGGCGTGGAAGATCTCCGGCGCGGGCTTCTTGTGGCCGACGGCCTCGGAGACGACCCAGCCGTGGGTCAGCGCGTCGAGGCCGGTGATACGGATCTTCCTCTCCTGCTGGGAGGTGCGTCCGTTGGTGACGATGGCGAGTGTCCAGCCGGCGGCGGTGGCCTTCTCGAGTGCGGTGCGGACGGGCACGGACAGTACGACACGGTCGGCCGCGCCCCGGTCGAGCAGAGCGCGGACCGCTTCCCGGGGGACGCGGTCGCCGTACCGCCCGTGCATGGCCCGGGCGACCTCCGGGCGGGGCGTGTACCCACTGGCGTCGACGGTCATGAGCCAGTGGATGTCGTCCTCGGGCAGCCCGTGCTCGGTCAGGAAGTCCAGCAGCGTGGCGCGGTAGGCGGCGTCCCGGTCGATCAGGGTGTTGTCGAGGTCGAGCAGCAGCAGGGGCACGGGGCGGGCCGTCCTCACAGTCGGTGTGCCTTGAGGGCCATGTGCAGCAGCAGACGGTCCTCACCGTCGTCCAGGTCGAGGCCGGTGAGCTTCTCGATCCGGGACAGCCGGTAGTACAGGGTCTGGCGGTGGATGCCCAGCTCGGCGGCGGCCCGGGCGGCCTGGCCGGCGCAGTCGAGGTAGACCTCGGCGGTCCGGGCGAGTTCCTGGTGGACCGGGGTGAGCAGGGTGCGGGCGACGGGGTCGTGGGCGACCTCGGGGGGCAGGGCCGTGAGCAGCCGGTACGGCCCGATCGACGCCCACTGCGCGACCGGCCCGAAGCGCGCCTCGGCCAGCGCTGCCCGGGCTGCCGCCGACGCCTCCCGCCAGGCGGTCGCCGACTCGGCGAGGCCGGAGCGGGGGGTGGCGATACCGGCGGCTGCCGAGCCCGGACCGCCGCTCGTCCCGACGGGCCCGACTGTCCCGAGTCTCCCGCTGGTCCCGCCGGTCCCTCTCGTCCCGCCGGACCTGCTTGTCCCGCCAGTCCCGCTGGTCCCGCCAGTCCCGGTCCCGTCGGACCTGCTTGTCCCACCCGTCCCGCCTGACCCGCCCGTCCCGCGCTCCGGGCCGCTACCGCCGTGCGCCCGCTCCATCAGCCGTCCCGCAGCCGTGGTCGCCGGAGTCAGGACGTCCGGGGAGCGCAGGCGGATCAGCACCGCCAGACACTGGGCCGTCGCCCCCCACGGCAGGGTGCACAGCGCCGTCGCACCCGGGACCGCGCGCACCGACGGAGCGTCGTCCGGGTCTGCCGAGGGCCAGGGGGCGACGCACATCAGCGCGTGGAGGCCGTCGGCGCGGGGACCGAGGGCCGTGCGGAGCTCGGCGACGGCCATGTCGCTCTGCCAGCCGGACTCGGCGGTGAGGACGGCCCGCAGCTCGCGGCTGAGGTCCGCGCCGTGCTGCGCCTCGTCCGCGAGCAGGGCGCCGATGCGGGCCGTGACCCGCATGGCGGCGGAGAGCTGGCGCTCGCTGGGGCCGGGATCGTCGTCCAGGAGCCAGATGTAGCCGTGCACCACGCCCCGGTGGCGGACCGGCAGGCAGATCCGGCCCCGGTAGACCCCGGCCTCCGGTGTCGGAGGGATGCGGACCGGGGCCGTCGCGCGGGTGATGCCGAAGCCCTCGAACCAGGCCCGGACCGCCGCCGTCGAACGGCGGGTGAGGATCGAGCGGGTGCGCACCGGGTCCAGGGCCGACGGATCGAGGTCGCCCTCACTGTCGTAGGCCCCGAAGGCGATCAGCTCGAAGTCCCGGTTCTCCAAGGTCGCGGGCGCGCCGAGCAGCTCCGAGATCTCGTCGACCAGCTCCTCGTAGTCGCCCCTGTGTTCCGACGTCACCCGGGCATTGTCGCGTACTTCCCGGGCCCCTTCATACATCTGTCTGAGATCTGCGGCACGGATGCGTGACAGCTGTCGATGGCCGACGATCGGAGGGATCCTTAGGTTTCACGGTGGTTCTCCGTGCCGTACCCGACGCGTCGTCCGCGAGGGGTCCGGCCTTCACGTTGCTGGTGCTTGGAGGTGCCCCGTGCTGGGTCCCGTGATTCTCGCCGCGTCTCGCAGCGACCGGATGCGACGCCTGATCTCGGCGGCCCCGGTGACCAAGCAGGTCGTCGACCGCTTCATCCCCGGCGAGGACGTCGACGACATCGTCCCCGTCGTCCGGAGCCTGACCGAGCAGGGGCTGGAGCTGACGATGGACGTCGTCGGCGAGGACATCACCAACCCCGCGCAGGCCGCCGCCGCCCGGGACGCCTACCTGGAGCTCGTCGACCGCCTCAAGCCGCTGGAGCTCGGCACCCGCGCCGAGATGTCGGTGAAGCTGTCGATGTTCGGGCAAGCCCTGGACGACGGCCACGAGCTGGCCCTGAAGAACGTCCGCCCCGTCGTCGAGGCCGCCGCCGAGATCGGCACCACGGTCACGCTGGACGCCGAGGACCACACCACCCTCGACTCGATGTTCGCCATCCACGAGGAGCTGCGGAAGGACTTCCCGCAGACCGGCTGCGTCATCCAGGCCTACCTGTTCCGCACCGAGGCCGACGCCCGCCGGCTCGCGGAGAGCGGCAGCCGGGTCCGCCTGGTCAAGGGCGCCTACAAGGAGCCCGCCTCGGTCGCTTACCAGGACAAACACGAGATCGATCGGGCGTACGTTCGCATTCTGCGGACGTTGATGCGGGGGGAGGGGTACCCGATGATCGGGTCCCACGACCCGCGACTGATCGCGATCGGCCAGGAACTCGCCCACCAGGCCGGACGCAAGCTCGACGAGTACGAGTACCAGATGCTCTACGGCATCCGCACCGACGAGCACCTGCGGCTGGCCGCCGAGGGCCACCGGATGCGCGTCTACACCGCCTACGGCACCGACTGGTACGGCTACTTCATGAGGCGCCTCGCGGAGAAGCCGGCCAACCTGCGCTTCTTCGCACGCAGCATGATCACCAAGGGCTGACAGCCCCACGAGGGCCGAGACCGAAACACCGCTCAGTAAGGAGTTACGGAAAAAATGGACGCTGTGACCCAGGTCCCCACCCCCGTCAACGAGCCGGTGCACGGCTACGCCCCCGGCTCGCCCGAGCGGGCCCGGCTGGAGGCCCGGCTGAAGGAGCTGGCCGACAACCCCGTCGACCTGCCCTGCACCATCGGCGGCGAGAAGCGGATGGGCGGCGGCGAGGCCTTCCAGGTCGTCCAGCCGCACAACCACCAGGCAGTGCTCGGCACGTACCGGAATGCCACGCAGCAGGATGCCCAGGACGCCATCGACGCGGCCCTCGCCGCCGCCCCCGCCTGGCGTGCCCTGTCCTTCGACGACCGCGCGGCGATCATCCTGCGCGCCGCCGAGCTGCTGTCCGGGCCGTGGCGCGAGACGCTCGCCGCCTCCACCATGCTCGGCCAGTCCAAGACCGCCCAGCAGGCCGAGATCGACACGCCCTGCGAGCTGATCGACTTCTGGCGCTTCAACGTCTCCTACGCCCGCGACCTGCTGGCCGAGCAGCCGCCGGCCAACGCCCCGGGCGTGTGGAACCGGCTGGACCACCGCCCGCTGGAGGGCTTCGTCTACGCGGTCACGCCCTTCAACTTCACCGCCATCGCGGGCAACCTGCCGACGGCCCCGGCCCTGATGGGCAACGTCGTCGTCTGGAAGCCGTCCCCGACGCAGACGCACGCCGCCGTGCTGCTCATGCAGCTGCTGGAGGAGGCCGGTCTGCCCAAGGGCGTCATCAACCTCGTCACCGGTGACGGCATCGAGGTCTCCAAGGTCGCCCTGGAGCACCGCGACCTCGCCGGCATCCACTTCACCGGCTCGACCCCCACCTTCCAGTACCTGTGGAAGACGGTCGGCAACAACATCGAGAAGTACCGCACCTACCCTCGCCTCGTCGGCGAGACCGGCGGCAAGGACTTCCTCGTCGCCCACCCGTCGGCCGACCCGGCGATCCTGAAGACGGCGTTCACCCGCGGTGCCTTCGAGTTCCAGGGCCAGAAGTGCAGCGCCACCTCCCGGGCGTACATCCCCGCATCGATCTGGAACTCCGGCTTCAAGGAGGAGCTCGCGGCCGAGGTCGACGGCATCAAGATGGGCGACGTCACGGACCTGTCGAACTTCATCGGCGCCGTCATCGACGAGCGTGCCTTCGCCAAGAACAAGGCCGCCATCGACCGCGCCAAGGAGGACCCGTCCTGCACGATCGTCGCGGGCGGCACCTACGACGACTCCGTGGGGTACTTCGTCCGCCCGACCGTCATCGAGTGCACCGACCCGGAGAACGAGGTCTTCCGCACCGAGTACTTCGGCCCGATCATCGCCGTGTACGTCTACGAGGACGACAAGTACGACGAGATGCTGACCCAGATGGAGTCCGTCTCCGACTACGCCCTGACCGGCTCGGTCATCGCGAACGACCGCGCCGCGGCGGCCTACACGGCGGACAAGCTGCGCTACGCCGCCGGCAACTTCTACATCAACGACAAGTCGACCGGCGCCGTCGTCGGCCAGCAGCCCTTCGGCGGCGGCCGCGCCTCCGGCACCAACGACAAGGCCGGCGCCCCGCAGAACCTGATGCGCTGGACCCTCACCCGCGCCATCAAGGAGACCCTGGTCCCGCCGACCGACTACACGTACCCGCACATGGGCTGACCCCGCCCGCGCGCCGACGGGCCAGGTCGAAAAGACCTGGCCCGTCGGCCTGTCCGGCGGAAACACTGGCGCCATGGCGAAGACGGAGACGGTGACCAGCGACGACGGCGTACGGCTGTGGGCCCAGCGCTCGGGCCGGGGCCCCACGCCCCTGGTGCTGTGCCACGGCGGCCCCGGACTGTGGGACATGTTCGACGACGTCGCCGGTCTGCTCGGCGATCTCGCCACGGTGGTCCGCTGGGACCAGCGCGGCTGCGGGCGCTCACAACCCTGCGACGGGCCGTGGACCGTGGAACGCTCCGTGGCCGATCTCGACGCCGTACGACGGCACTTCGGGCTGGACCGCATGACACTGCTGGGCCACTCCTGGGGCGCCCAACTGGCGCTGCACTACGCACTGGCGCACCCGGACAGGGTCGGCACGCTGGTCTACGTCAGCGGTACGGGCATCGGCCCGGACACCGACTGGCACGCCTCCTACCGGGAGAACCAGCTCGCCCGGCTGGGGGAGCGGCCCGAACGTCTGGCGCGCTGGCGGGAGCTGACGGACACGCCGGGGCGTGACGAGGCCCAGGAGCGGGAATGGGCGGTCCTGCACTGGTCGGCCGAGTTCCCGGACAGCGGCCGGGCGGTGGGGTACGCCGAGCGGATGGCCGAGCCCTGGTTCGGGATCAACCTCGCCTGCAACGGACAGCTGAACGCCGAGGCGAGGAGCGTCTGCGGCACACCGGCTCTGGCCGCCGCCTGCGCGGCTCTGGACGTGCCCGTGCTGGTCGTCGACGGGGCGAAGGACATCCGGCCGCGGTCGGCGGTGGACTCACTGGAGCGCACCCTGCCGCGTGCGACGCGGGTGGTGCTGCCCGAGGCCGGTCACCTGCCGTGGGTGGAGGACCCGCGGGGCTTCCGGGAGGCGGTGGCGGCGAGCCTCGGGCCCGGGACCGCCGTGCGCCGATAAGCGGTCGAGAGCCATCCGGCCCGTTCGGATACTGGTGCGATGACCACCCGAACCCGCACCGCCCACACCGCCGACCTCGCCCCCGCCGAACTCCGCGCCGTACGGGCCCTCCTGGACGCCGCCTTCGACGGCGACTTCGGCGACGAGGACTGGGACCACGGTCTCGGCGGTATGCACGTCCTCGTGCATGACGGCTCGGGGCTCGTCGCGCACGGCGCGGTCGTGATGCGCCGGGTGCGGCACCGCGGCCGGTGGCTGCGCACCGGGTACGTCGAGAACGTCGCCGTCCGCGCCGACGCGCGCCGCACCGGCCTCGGCGGGCTGGTCATGGCGGAACTGGAACGCGTCGTCGACCGCGCCTACGACCTCGGCGCCCTGTCCGCGAGCGACGAGGGCGCCCGCCTCTACACATCCCGGGGCTGGCGGCTCTGGGACGGCCAGGTGCATGCCCTCAGCCCGCTCGACGGCATCGTCCGTCTGCCGGAGGAAGAGGACAGCACGTACGTGCGGCCTGCCCTCGCCGGTCCGCTCGACACCGCGTACGAGCTGCTCTTCGACTGGCGCGACGGTGATGTGCTCTAGAGATCACCGCAGGTCAGCGCGGTGTGACCCACTCCACCGTCTCAGATAGTAGGAAGTCCGAGTAATTGTGGAGACAGACGCTCCGCGCTCCCTTAGCTTTGTAGGAGCCGAACGTCTCGCTCGACCAAGCGAATGGCGGTCGTGAGCCGGGCCCCGTGCAGGCAATCCCTGCGGCACCGCTCCCCGCCCCATCCGGCGTCTCGATAACCCTCCCTTGCACTCCGTGCTGTCGAAGGAGTCGATTTCCCATGGCCGAGACGACCGTCCGCCGCCGAGTCCGTCACGTTTCCCGTACCACCGAGTCCGACCGGAAGAACGCCGCCGCCGCGCTCCAGCGCGCCCTCGACCGCAGGGACAACGGCGGATCCAGCGGCCACTGAGCCGTAGCAACACCCGCAGGACCGGGAGCCGCCCGCCGAGGCGCGGTGCGGGGCCTCACGCCCCGCGCCGCACCTCGAAGTGGTCGATCCGCTCACCGCTCGACGCCAGCGCCGACACCTTCAGCCTCGGCCTGGTGCCGCTCTCCGCCTCCACCGAGAGGAACGAGAAACCGCGGTAGCGCACCCGTGACCACTGCGCCGACTCCGCCTTGGTGTCCCGGGACTTGGTCCACCGGAACGTGGCGACCGGCTCGTGGTCGGCGGTGTTCCCCTCGTAGCTCTCCTTCACGCCGCCGGGGAAGCCGTACAGCTCCTTGCCGCCGCCGCCCGCGGTGACGTACACGATCCCGTCCCGCCGAGGATCCGTCGTCCCGCCGACCGGCACCGGCCTGCCCACCTCACCGCCCCGGATCGCGTCCGTGCGTTCGTAGACGTGGTTGTGCCCGTTGATCACCAGGTCCACCTCGTGCCGGGCGAACAGTGGCAGCCACTCGGCCCGCACCCCGCCGTCGGAGGCGTGCGTGGACGTCGAGTACGCGCAGTGGTGGAAGAAGACGACGACGAAGTCGACGTCCTTCGAGGACCTCAGCTCGCCGAGCTTGGCGTCCAGCCACTTCGTCTGCCTCCCCTCCGTGTAGCCGAAGTTGGCGGGGATCTCGTACGAGACGTCGTTCGCGTCCAGCGCGACCACGCCGACGTTGCCGTAGGTGAAGGCGTACACGCCCGGTGCGGTACGCGCGTCGAAGCCGCTGTCCGGCAGGGAGAACCGGGCGAGCTGGCCGCCGTAGCCGTCCGGTGAGTACCAGGCCTCCATGTCGTGGTTGCCGGTCGTCACCATCCACGGCACCGACCGGGCCACCGGCTCGGTCTGCTTCAGGAACCGGTCCCACTGGCTCGCGTCGAAGACGTCCGACTCCTTGCCCTGGCCGGTGGGATCGGCGTAGCAGATGTCGCCGGCGTGCAGATGGAAGGCGGGCTCGCGCCGCAGCAGCGTACGGTCGTTGAGGGCCGCCTCGTCACCGACGCCCTGGTCGCCGAACGCGGTGAACACGAAACGCTCGGGCGGGCTCGCCGGAGCCGTGCGGAAGGACGTGACGGTCGACCGGTGCCGTGGGGAGGCCGGATCGAAGCCCTCGTGGCCGACGCCGTAGTAGTACGTCGTGCCCGGGCGCAGCCCGTCCAGCGCCGCGTGCAGGTAGTACTGCTCGACCGCCGCCCGTACGCCCTTCAGCTCCGGGGTGTGCAGGTCGCGCAACTCCGCCTCGATCCTGCGGCCGAGGTCGTCGGGGCGCAGGCCGACCCGGACGTACGGCTTCTTCACCGCGAGCGGCACCTGCCAGGAGATCCGCATCTGCGTCTTCGGATCGGCGCCGAAGGCCAGATGGCGCCCGAAGGGGGTGATCAAGGAGCCGGGGGCCTTCGACGTGGCGGGCGACGGGCTCCCGGTCGCCGTGGCGCCGCCCTGACCGGAACGGGAGCCGGAGCCGGCGCCGCAGCCGGTCAGCAGCCCGCTCGCCACCGCGCCCGCGGTCACCAGGGTGCGCCGCCGCGACAGCCGCGTCCGCAGGTACTCGTGCTGCTCCGCCATGCTCATCCGGCGCGCGAGCTCGGGCGGGATGCCGAAGTGGGGGATCTCCATGTCCGGAGAACTTCCCAGCAAAGGCCGACGACCGCACCACATATGGGTGAACGGCACGCGACGGACGCGTGCCGTCCCCCGAGTGGGTGCTCCCGGAGTGTCCGCATCTCGGACACCGTGTGTCATCCCATGGGACGAGGAGTAGGGTGCCCGCATGTCTCGCAGCATCAATCTCGCAGTGATCCCCGGTGACGGCATCGGCCAGGAGGTCGTGGCCGAAGGCCTGAAGGTCCTCTCCGCCGTCCTTCCGCAGGATGTGAAGCTGGAGACCGAGGAGTACGACTTCGGCGCCCGGCGCTACCACGCCACCGGTGAGACCCTCACCGACGCCGACCTCGACGCCCTGAAGCGGCACGACGCCATCCTGCTCGGCGCGATCGGCGACCCGACCGTGCCCTCCGGCGTCCTGGAGCGCGGCTTCCTGCTCAAGCTCCGCTTCGCCTTCGACCACCACGTCAACCTGCGTCCCTCCAAGCTCCTGCCGGGTGTCGCCACCCCGCTCGCGGGCGAGCCGCAGATCGACTTCGTCGTGGTCCGCGAGGGCACCGAGGGCCCCTACACCGGCAACGGCGGCACCATCCGCAAGGGCACCGAGCACGAGGTCGCCACGGAGGTCTCCGTGAACACCGCCTTCGGTGTCGAGCGCGTGGTCCGGGACGCCTTCGCCCGTGCCCAGGCCCGCCCCCGCAAGAAGCTCGCGCTGATCCACAAGAACAACGTGCTGACCTTCGCCGGTCACCTGTGGACCAACATCTTCAACAAGGTGGCCGAGGAGTTCCCCGAGGTCACCACCGAGTACATGCACGTGGACGCGGCGACGATCTACCTCGTCACGCAGCCCGAGCGCTTCGACGTGATCGTCACGGACAACCTCTTCGGCGACATCGTCACCGACCTCGCCGCGGCCGTCTCCGGCGGCATCGGCGTCGCGGCCTCCGGCAACATCAACCCCTCCGGCGACTTCCCGTCCATGTTCGAGCCCGTGCACGGCTCGGCCCCGGACATCGCCGGCCAGGGCAAGGCCGACCCGACCGCCACCGTGCTGTCGGTCGCCCTGCTCCTGCGCCACCTCGGCTACGAGGCCGAGGCCGCCCGCATCGACGAGGCGGTCGCCGCCGACCTGTCGGAGCACACCGGCAAGCCCGCCCGCTCCACCTCGGAGATCGGCGACGCACTCGCCGTACGCGTAGCCGGCTGACCCGCCGCTGCACACCGCAAGCCGCCGGGTCGCGACCGCACCCGGCGGCTTCCGCATGTTCCCGCCGGGTGTCACCATCGACCACCGGGCCGCATTCACCCCGTTCCTTCCGCCGCCGCTCCCGGGCGATAATCGAACGCGAGGCCGCGCAATGAGGGAATGCTCGGACGTCCTAGCACTGGTCACCATCAGAGCAGTACCGAGCGCGGCCCGTCACTACAACCGGTGAAGGACATCAATCCATGACGACGCCCACGATCGAGCTCAAGCCCTCCGCCCACCCGCTCTCCGCCGCGGAACGCGAGGCGATCCTGGCCAACCCCGGGTTCGGCCGCCACTTCACCGACCACATGGTGACGATCAAGTGGACGGAAGGCCGCGGGTGGCACGACGGTCAGCTCGTGCCGTACGCGCCGATCTCCCTGGACCCCGCCACCACGGTCCTGCACTACGCGCAGGAGATCTTCGAGGGGCTGAAGGCCTACCGGCAGCCGAACGGGTCCGTCGCCACCTTCCGCCCCGAGAAGAACGCCGAGCGGTTCCAGCGTTCCGCCCGCCGGCTGGCCATGCCGGAGCTGCCGGTCGAGACGTTCATCGAGGCGTGCGACGTCCTGGTGCAGCAGGACAAGGCGTGGGTGCCGGCGCACGGCGGCGAGGAGTCCCTCTACCTGCGGCCGTTCATGATCGCCACCGAGGTCGGGCTGGGTGTGAAGCCGGCCAACGAGTACCTGTTCCTGGTGATCGCCTCCCCGGCCGGGGCGTACTTCCCCGGTGGTGTGAAGCCGGTGTCCATCTGGGTCTCCGAGGACCGCGTCCGTGCCGTCCCCGGCGGTATGGGCGATGCGAAGACGGGCGGCAACTACGCGGCGTCCCTGCTCGCGCAGGCCGAGGCCGCGACGAAGGGCTGCGACCAGGTCTGCTACCTCGACGCCGTGGAGCACACGTGGGTCGAGGAGCTGGGCGGCATGAACCTGTACTTCGTGTACGGCGACAAGATCGTCACGCCGTCCCTCACCGGGTCGATCCTGGAGGGTGTCACCCGGGACTCCCTGCTCGCCGTCGCCCGTGACCTCGGGTACGAGGCCGAGGAGGGCCGGGTCTCGGTCGACCAGTGGCAGCGGGACTCGGAGAACGGGTCGCTGACCGAGGTCTTCGCCTGCGGTACGGCCGCGGTGATCACTCCGGTCGGTACGGTGAAGAGGGCCGGGGCGGAGTGGAAGCAGAGCGGGGGAGAGCCGGGCGAGGTCACGCTGCGGCTGCGCCAGGCGCTGCTCGACATTCAGCGGGGTACGGCCTCGGATGCGCACGGTTGGATGCACCGCCTGGGCTGACCGGCCCCGGGGGCTCCGCCCCCGGACCCCCGGCCTATGCCCACCCGCGCCACCCGTCAGTCGGACAGAGAAGCCGGTGCAGGGGCCTCGACCCCGGGTTCCGTCGAAACGGGCCCCGGGGCCGACACCAGATACGCCACCCCTCCCACCACCCCCGACAGCAGGAAGCTGCAGTCCACCCCGCCCGTCAGGGACAGCAGCGGGCCCTCGTACGACGGCAGGGACACCGCCAGGACGCCCACCGTCGCCCCGGCCGCCCAGGAGAGGGTCGCCGGGACGTTCCAGCCGGCGCGGTACCAGTACAGACCGCCCCGGGCGCGGCGGTTGAAGACCTGGAGGGCGTCCGCGTCGTAGAGCCCGCCGCAGCGGGCGAAGCCGATGAGGGTGATGACCGCCCAGGGTGTGCCGATGGCGGTCAGGAGGAGCACGAAGGACGTCATCGCGTCCTGCGCGGTCGAGTAGTAGTGCCCGGCGAAGACACAGGCCGTGGCGACGGCCGCCACCACGTAGGTCGCCCGGGCCCGCGAGGCGCGCGGCAGGATCGCGTCCAGGTCGAGGCCCATCGAGTACAGCATCAGCCCCGCGTTGCCGACCGAGCCGGCCGAGGCGGCGAGGAGCAGCGGGACGAGGTACCAGGACGGGGCCACATCGACCAGCGGGCCGGCGTAGTCGAGGGCCGCCCCGGCCGCGTACGCCGTGAACGTGCCGAACAGCTGCGGCACCAGCAGGCCCAGCAGCAGCCCGAGCCAGGTCGCGTGCAGCACCCGGCGGGAGGAGTGGCGGGCCGGGGAGATGTAGCGGGTGTAGTCGCCGAGCAGCGTGATGAACGCGACCGGCCCGGACAGTCCGGCGGCCACGGCCGCGAGCAGCCAGGTGGGCCAGAAGCCGCCCAGGAGATAGCCGCCGGCCTCCGGCAGCGCGGCGGCGGTGAAACCGGGGGCGTAGGCGATCACGCCGAGCGCCAGCAGGGCCGTCATGCCGAACGCCAGCACCCGTGACATCGCCAGCAGGACCCGGTAGCCGTGGACGGCGCCCGCGACGGTGGCCGCGGCGAGCAGCCCGTAGACCACGCCGTACGACATCCCGCCCTGCGGCAGTCCGGCCAGCCGGCCCAGCACGCTCACCATCACGTCCCCGCCGATCCACACGGTCAGCGCGGTGTAGCCGAGGGCCAGCAGCAGCCCGACCACCGAGCCGACCAGTCGCCCGCGGACCCCGAACTGGGCACCGGAGGAGGTCGACAGGTTGGTTCCGGTGCGCAGCGAGACCAGTGCCAGCGGGGCCGTGAACAGCACGCCCACCACCGTGCCCGCGAGCACCGCGCTGACCGACGACCACCAGTCCAGGCCGAAGGACGGCGGCAGCCAGCCGAAGACGATCACGCCCAGGCAGAGGTTGGAGCCGAGCAGGATCGAGACGAGATCCCGCGGCCCGCTGGTGCGTTCCTCCTCGGGGATGGTGTCGACTCCGCGCTGTTCGATCGGCATGCTGGTCTCCCTCGGTTAGATCGACGTTCAATCTGCTGGGTGCGTTGCCTCGCCGTCAACCTTCCGAGGGCGGGGAATTTATGTTTAGAGTGTTGCTCTAAATGGAGGGAGTGACATGCGGCTGACCCCGACCGAACGCGACCGGCTGCTGCTCTTCGGCGCCGCCGAACTCGCCCGCGCCCGCCGGGCCAGGGGACTGAGGCTCAACGTCCCCGAGGCGACCGCGCTCATCGCCGACACGGTGTGCGAGGCAGCCCGGGACGGCAGGCGGCTCGCGGAGGCCGTCGAGGTGGCCCGGTCCGTCCTGGGGCCCGACGACGTGCTGCCCGGCGTCGCCGACGTGGTCACCGAGGTGCACGTCGAGGCCGTCTTCGACGACGGCTCCCGGCTCGCGGTCGTCTCCGCCCCCATCGGCGGCGGCTCGGGGCCGCACGCCCCGGGCGCGCTGCTGCCCGGGCCGGAGCAGCCCGAGCCGGAGCCGGCCGAGCGGCTCGCGGTCACCAACACCGCGACCGTGCCCGTCTCGGTGACCTCCCACTTCCACTTCTTCGAGGCCAACCCCCGCCTCGACTTCGACCGCGGCCGGGCCTACGGCATGCGGCTCGCCGTGCCCGCGGGGTCGTCCGTGCGGTTCGGGCCGGGGGAGAGCGCCGAGGTCGGGCTGGTGCCGATCGGCGGCGAGCGGATCGCGATCGGGTTCGCCGGGCTCGTCGACGGGCCGCTGGACGCGCCGGGCGCGAAGGAGGAGGCGCTGCGGCGGGCCGCCGCCTGCGGCTATCTCGGCGTACCGGAAACAGCTGATCAGGAGGTCGAGCGATGAGCCGCCCAGGAGGGCACCCCGCCGAGGCCCGCCGCCTCACCCCGTACGAGTACGCCGCCACCCACGGGCCCCGCGCCGGTGACCGCATCCGTCTCGGCGACTCGGGCCTCGTCGTCCGGGTCGAGTCCGACTCCCAGCTGTACGGCGACGAGTTCCTCGCCGGGTTCGGCAAGACCGCCCGCGACGGGCTGCACCTCAAGGCCGCCGCGGTCCGGGAGACCTGTGACGTCGTGGTCAGCAACGTCGTGGTGATCGACGCCGTGCAGGGCATCCGGAAGGTGTCCATCGGCATCCGCGAGGGCCGGATCTGCTCGATCGGGCGGGCCGGCAACCCCGACACCCTCGACGGGGTCGACGTCGTCGTCGGCACGGGCACCTCGATCGTCTCCGGCGAGGGCCTCATCGCCACCGCCGGGGCCGTCGACACCCACGTGCACCTGCTGTCGCCCCGCATCATGGAGGCCTCGCTCGCCTCCGGTGTGACCACGGTCATCGGGCAGGAGTTCGGCCCGGTGTGGGGCGTCGGCGTCAACTCGCCCTGGGCACTGCGGCACGCGTTCGACGCGTTCGACGCCTGGCCGGTCAACATCGGCTTCCTGGGCCGGGGTTCCTCCTCCCACGAGGCGCCTCTGATCGAGGCCCTCGCCGAGGGCGGCGCCTCCGGCTTCAAGGTGCACGAGGACATGGGCGCCCACACCAGGGCGCTGGACACCGCCCTGCGGGTCGCCGAGGAGCACGACGTCCAGGTCGCCCTGCACAGCGACGGGCTGAACGAGTGCCTGTCGGTGGAGGACACCCTGCGCGTGCTGGAGGGCCGGACCATCCACGCCTTCCACATCGAGGGCTGCGGCGGCGGGCACGTCCCCAACGTCCTGAAGATGGCGGGCGTGCCGAACGTCATCGGCTCCTCCACCAACCCGACCCTGCCCTTCGGCCGGGACGCCGTCGCCGAGCACTACGGCATGATCGTCTCGGTCCACGACCTCAAGACCGACCTGCCCGGCGACGCCGCCATGGCCCGGGACCGCATCCGGTCCGGCACCATGGGCGCCGAGGACGTCCTGCACGACCTGGGCGCGATCGGCATCACCTCGTCGGACGCGCAGGGCATGGGGCGCGCGGGCGAGACCGTCCGCCGTACCTTCGCCATGGCCGGGAAGATGAAGGCCGAGTTCGGCGCTCCGGACGACGGCCACGACAACGAGCGCGTCCTGCGCTACATGGCCAAGCTGACCGTCAACCCCGCCCTCGCCCACGGGCTTTCGCACGAGGTCGGGTCCATCGAGACGGGCAAGCTCGCCGACATCGTGCTGTGGCGGCCCGAGTACTTCGGTGCCAAGCCACAGCTCGTGCTGAAGGCCGGCTTCCCCGCGTACGGCGTGGTCGGCGACCCCAACGCGGCGACCGACACCTGCGAACCCCTCGTCCTCGGACCGCAGTTCGGCGCGTACGGGGCGACGCCGGCCGACATCTCGGTGGCCTTCGTCGCACGGGCCGCGCTCGACCAGGGGAACGACACCATGCCGACCCGGCGCCGCAGGGTCGCCGTGCGCGGCACCCGTGGCATCGGCCCGGCCGACCTGCGCCTCAACTCCCGTACCGGGGCCGTCGACGTCGACCAGCGCACCGGCCTCGTGACCCTCGACGGCGAGCCGCTGCGCTCCGAACCCGCCGAGTCCGTCTCCCTCAACCGCCTCTACTTCCTCTGAGGATCAACGATGTCCGCAGCCGCCGACGGCTTCCGCATGCCCGCCGAATGGGTTCCGCACGAGCGGACCTGGATGGCCTGGCCGGGCCCGAACCAGACCTTCGACGACCCCGGGGAGCTGGCCGCCGCCCGGGTCGCCTGGGCAGCGGTGGCCCGGGCCGTGCGCCGCTTCGAGCCGGTGACCGTGGTGTGCGGGCCGGGGCAGTCGGGCGAGGCGCGTGCGCTGCTGGGCGAGGGCGTCGACACGGTCGAGCGGGACCTCGACGACGCCTGGATGCGCGACATCGGCCCGACCTTCCTGACCGACGGGAAAGGCCGACTGGCCGCCGTCGACTGGACGTTCAACGGCTGGGGCGCCCAGGAGTGGGCCCGCTGGGAGCACGATGCGAAGATCGCCGCGCACGTCGCCGGCCTCGCCGGGGCACGGACGTACGCCTCGGAGCTCGTCAACGAGGGCGGGGCGATCCATGTCGACGGTGAGGGCACCGTCCTGCTGACCGAGACCGTCCAGCTCGGCCCGGAGCGCAACCCGGGCTGGTCCCGCGAGCAGGTCGAGGCCGAGATCCACGCCCAGCTCGGCACCCGCAAGGCGATCTGGCTGCCGCGCGGCCTGACCGGCGACTACCCTCCCCACGGCTTCGGCACCCTGGGCCACGTCGACATCGTGGCGGCCTTCGCCCGCCCGGGCGTCGTCGTGGCCCACTCCCAGCCGGACCCCGCCCACCCCGACCACGAGATCACCAAGGAGGTCATCGGCCTGCTGAGCTCCCGGACCGACGCGCGCGGACGGCGACTGGAGGTCGTGGAGGTCCACGCCCCGACCGTCCTGGAGGCCGACGGCCACTGGGCCGACTACTCCTACATCAACCACTACCTCTGCAACGGCGGCGTGGTGCTCTGCGGCTTCGACGACCCGCGCGACGAGATCGCGGCCGGCATCTTCCGCCGCCTGTTCCCCGAACGGACCGTGACCCTGGTGGACGCCCGTACGATCTTCGCGGGCGGTGGCGGCATCCACTGCATCACGCAGCAGCAGCCGAGGACCTAGGAGTGCACATGGCCGGTGGGCGAAGGCAGGCCCCGCCCCGCGAGGACGTTCTCGCCGCCGCCATGGACATGATCGCCGAGCGCGGCCTGGAGAAGCTCACCATGGCCGCTCTCGGCCGCGAGGTCGGGATGAGCAGCGGCCACCTGCTCTACTACTTCGGCTCCAAGGACGAGTTGCTGCTGCGCACCCTGGAGTGGAGCGAGGGCCGGCTCGGGGTCGAGCGGGGGCGGCTGCTGACCCGGACCGCGCCCGCCCGCGAACGCCTCGACGCCTACGTCGACCTGTACGTCCCCGACGGCCACCGCGACCCGCACTGGACGCTGTGGCTGGAGGTCTGGAACCGCTCACAGAACGCCGATGAGGACGCCCGCGACCGGCAGGCCGCCATCGAGGGCGCCTGGCACCGCGACCTGGTCGCCCTGCTCGCCGAGGGCATCTCGCGGGGCGAGTTCCGCCGCGTCGACCCGGACCGGTTCGCCGCCCGTCTGCGGGCCCTGCTGGACGGGTTCGCCATCCACGTGGCGATCGGCCTGCGCGGCACCGACCGGGCGCAGATCCTCCGGCACGTCGGCGAGTTCCTCACCGACAGCCTCCTCGCGGACGGCTGAACGCCCGCCCGGGTTGTACTCCGTGCGCGACCTGAAGTCGGCCGAGCTGCGCCGGATCGACGCCGCCGACCCGGCCGCCTTCACCGCGTATCCGCAGCTCAGCGCCGACAACCGTTGCCTGGCCTTCGCCTCGGCCGACCCGGGCGACACGAACCGCACGACCCGTGCCTCCGTCCGCGACCCGCGCACCGGGCGCGCCACCCTCGCCGGCCCGGACGCGCAGGGTGGCCCGAACGGCCAGAGTGTGTGCGGCCCGGTGATCGACCGCGACGGCCGCACCCTCGCCTTCGGCAGCTCCTCACCCGACCTCGTCCCCGGCGACACCTCGCACAGCCACGTCCGTCACCTGAGGTGACCGACCGCATCCTGAGACGGCGGTGAGTGGAGCGCGAGGGTGTGCCAGACTTCCCCCGTGCTCTCGTTCGCCATGATTATTGGCAGCAGGCGCGCCGGTCCGCAGTGACCACCACGTACGACCAGGTACGGGTGGACACCGTCGTCCTCGACCCGCGCGCAGACCTCTCGCACCCGCGAGGGGTTTTTCGCATTTCTGGCCCACCCACAGCCGGAAGGCGAGAGCGCGAGGGAGTATGTGAGGGCGGTGGAGCCGGTCATTCCGGTACGACCGAGATCCCATCCTCAGGAGCCTTGAGACCATGACCGAAACCAGCGAGCTCGACGATTCCTTCCACGTCTTCGACACCACCCTGCGCGACGGCGCCCAGCGGGAGGGCATCAACCTCACCGTCGCCGACAAGCTGGCCATCGCACGGCACCTGGACGACTTCGGCGTGGGCTTCATCGAGGGCGGCTGGCCGGGCGCCAACCCCCGGGACACCGAGTTCTTCGCCCGCGCCCAGCAGGAGATCGACTTCCGGCACGCCCAGCTCGTCGCGTTCGGCTCCACCCGCCGCGCCGGCACCACCGCCGACCAGGACCCTCAGGTCAGGGCGCTCCTGGAGTCCGGCGCACCGGTGATCACGCTCGTCGCCAAGTCGCACGACCGCCATGTCGAACTCGCGCTGCGCACCACGCTGGACGAGAACCTGGCGATGGTCCGCGACACCGTGTCCTTCCTCAAGGAGCAGGGCCGCCGGGTCTTCATCGACTGCGAGCACTTCTTCGACGGCTACCGCGCCAACCCCGAGTACGCCAAGGCGGTCGTCCGTACGGCCTCGGAGGCCGGCGCGGACGTCGTCGTGCTCTGCGACACCAACGGCGGCATGCTCCCGGCCCAGATCCAGGCCGTCGTCTCCACGGTCCTCGCCGACACCGGCGCCCGGCTCGGCATCCACGCCCAGGACGACACCGGCTGCGCGGTCGCCAACACCCTGGCAGCCGTCGACGCCGGCGCCACGCACGTGCAGTGCACGGCCAACGGCTACGGCGAGCGTGTCGGCAACGCCAACCTCTTCCCGGTCGTGGCGGCCCTGGAACTGAAGTACGGCAAGAAGGTCCTGCCCGAGGGCCGTCTGCGTGAGATGACCCGCATCTCGCACGCCATCGCGGAGGTCGTCAACCTCACCCCCTCCACGCACCAGCCCTACGTCGGCCTCTCCGCCTTCGCCCACAAGGCCGGACTGCACGCCTCGGCGATCAAGGTCGACCCGGACCTGTACCAGCACATCGACCCCGAGCAGGTCGGCAACACCATGCGGATGCTGGTCTCCGACATGGCCGGACGGGCGTCCATCGAGCTCAAGGGCAAGGAGCTCGGCGTCGACCTCGGCGGCGACCGCGAGCTGGTCGGCCGGGTGGTCGAGCGGGTGAAGGAGCGAGAGCTCGAGGGCTACACGTACGAGGCCGCCGACGCGAGCTTCGAACTCCTGCTGCGCGCCGAGGTCCAGGGCAGGCCGCTGCGCTACTTCGAGGTCGAGTCCTGGCGGGCCATCGTCGAGGACCGGCCCGACGGCTCCCACGCCAACGAGGCCACGGTCAAGCTGTGGGCCAAGGGCGAGCGCATCGTCGCCACCGCGGAGGGCAACGGCCCGGTCAACGCCCTCGACCGGTCCCTGCGCGTGGGCCTGGAGAAGATCTACCCGCAGCTCGCCAAGCTGGAGCTGGTGGACTACAAGGTGCGCATCCTGGAGGGCAAGCACGGCACCAGCTCCACGACCCGCGTGCTGATCTCCACGTCCGACGGCGCGGGCGAGTGGTCGACGGTCGGCGTCGCCGAGAACGTCATCGCCGCGAGCTGGCAGGCCCTGGAGGACGCGTACACCTACGGGCTGCTGCGCGCTGGGGTCGCTCCGGCGGAGTAGCCCCGGCCGGTGCCCGGGGCGCGTCTCACATCGCCGTGTCCCGGGACCGCGGCCCCGGGACCTCGCCGCCGCGGTCGCGGCCCGGGGTCCGGTCGAGGCGGAAGAGGCCGGCCGTGTGGGAGCGCTGGGCGGTGGCGGTGCTGGTGGAGCGGGTCAGCTCCTCGACACCGTCGGCCAGATAGCCGACCCACGCCGCGCCCTCGTCCTCGATGATCCGCTGCGCGTCGGTCCGCAGCCGCTCGATCACCCCGAGCAGGGCGGCCTGCTCCTTGTCGCTGGGGGAGTCGGTGGTCCTCAGGAACGCCTGCGCCCAGTCGGACTGCGCCTTCTTGAGGATCTGCTGCAGCGCCATCTCCGCGCGGATGTAGCGGGTCCAGGACGCCGAGAACCCGAAGATCCGGTCGAAGAGCACACAGCCCGCCCCGCCGGCCAGGAACACGAACCCCCACTCGGGCTGCACGGTCGTGGGCGAGGCCGCGTGCACCAGCGGCGTGATCGTGCCGATTATGCCCAGCAGCGTGGCGAGCGCACGCAGCGAACGCGACCACAGCGACGGCCCCCGGCGGCGGGCCAGATACCAGCCGATCGCCGACGTCACCTCCGCCTCGGCATGCCGGAACAGCTCCCACAGCAGGTCGGCGCGCGTACGCGACCGGTCCAGCTCGGTCAGTTCGGACACCGTCATGTCCGCAGCCCTGCGTCGTCCGAGCATGCTCCTGTTACCGCCCTTCCTGGATGGCCAGAGGCATCCTAGGCCCAGCCCCGGCCACAAATCCCTGCCTCGACGGATAACCCTTTCTGGGTGGTTTCGGGTAGCTTCGAACATATGAAGGCCGCACTGGTGCGTACCGTCGTACGTCTGCTGATCGTGCCGGTCGCCGCCGTACTGGCGGTGCTGCTGGCCGGTGCGCCGGGTGCGCACGCGGCCACCGACCTCTCCGAGGTCGCCCAGGAACTGCGCGAGAACCCCGTCTACGTCGATCCGGCCGCCTCCGGGCAGCTGGCGGCGTCGGACGCCGAGGCGCTCGCCGACAAGATCAAGGACGCGGACAAGCCCGTCTTCGTGGCCGTCCTCCCGGCCGGCTACCCCACGCAGGACCTCTTCCGGAACCTCCGCACCGAGACCGGCGTGACGGGCCTGTACGGCATCCACCTCGGCGACCGGTTCGACGCCCGGGCCGACAGCTCCGTGATGAGCCGGCAGGCGGTGTCCAACCTGGTCACGGCGGTGCAGGACGCGGGTGACACCAAGGCCCAGCTGAACGACTTCGTCGACGACGCCCTGCGCAACGTGGGCGGTTCGGCGCCGAGCAGCTGGAGCGACGGGTCGGGCACCGACGTGCCGGTCGGCGGCCTGATCACGATCGGCGCCCTGGCCGCGGCAGGCGGCGCGGGCGCCTACGCCGTGGTCCGCCGCAACCGGCGCCGCCACGAGGAGGAGCAGCGGGCCGCGCTGGAGAAGCTGCGGGTGGTCGTCGACGAGGACATCACCGCGTTCGGCGAGGAACTCGACCGGCTCGACTTCCATCCCGGGGAGCCCGGCGCCGACGACGCGATGCGCGCCGACTACGAGCGCGCCCTGGACTCCTACGAACAGGCCAAGTCCCTGATGGCGGCCGCGACGAAACCGGAGGACGTCCGGGCCGTCACGCAGGCCGTGGAGGACGGCCGGTTCTCCCTGGCCCGGCTCGCGGCCCGCCGAGAGGGCGGGGCCCTGCCGGAGCGCCGCCCGCCCTGCTTCTTCGACCCGCGCCACGGCCCCTCCGTCGCCGACGCCACCTGGACGCCCCCTGGCGGCGCAGCCCGCGAGGTCCCGGTCTGCGCGGCAGACGACAGGCGTCTGGCCGAGGGCCGCGACCCGGCGGTCCGCGAGGTCGACACCGACCACGGCCGCCGCCCCTACTGGGAGGCCGGCCCCGCGTACGGCCCCTGGGCCGGCGGCTACTTCGGCGGCGGCCTCCTGCCCGGCCTCCTCGTCGGCACCGTGCTCGGCAGCATGATGGCCGCCCCCGCCTACGCGGCCGACTACGGCTCCGGCTACGGCGACTTCGGCGGCTACGAGGGCGGCGACGTCTCCGGCGCGGACTTCGACACCGGCGACTTCGGGGGTGGCTTCGGAGGCGGTGACTTCGGCGGGGGCGGTGACTTCGGAGGCGGGTTCTGAGCGGTCCGGGGCCCGGCCGGGCTCTGGCACGAGCGCACTGCGCGCCGTGCCGGCCGGGCTCCTCGCTCCGGGCCCCATGTCGGAGAACAACCGAGCCAGGTCGTCGCGCCGGCGCCGGGGGCGGGGTTCCCGTGGCGAGGTGGCGAGGGCGCGCCGAGCCGCGCCCGGCGCGCCCGTGCCGCATGAGCTCAGGCCCGTAGCGTCTCCTGTCCCACGGCCCGCTCCCGGTTCCGGGCGGCCACCCCGGCGACCACGAACGCCAGCGCCACCAGACCCGCGCTGACCCACACCGGCGCCCGGTACCCGAACCCCGCGCCGATCACCGCACCTCCGGCCCACGGGCCCAGCGCCGCGCCCACGTTGAACGCCGCCGTCGCGAAACCACCGGCCAGGGTGGGCGCGCCCTGCGCCGCGTACAGCGCCCGGGCGATCAGCGTGGAGCCGACGCCGAAGGACAGGGCGCCCTGCACGCAGACGATCGCGAGCGCCGGGGCCGGGTGCCCGGCCCCGAGGGCGAGGGCGCACCAGCCCGCGCCCAGCGCCAGGCCTCCGCCGACGAGGACCGGCACGGGACGCCGGTCGGCGAAGCGCCCCGCGGCGGTCACCCCCAGGAACGCCCCGGCCCCGAACAGGGCCAGGACTCCGGGGACCCAGGCGCTGCCCAGCCCCGTGACCTCGGTGACCAGCGGCGCGAGATAGGTGAAGGTGCAGAACGTCGCGCCGTTCACCAGGGTGCCCAGCAGCAGGGTGACGAGCAGCCGGGGGCTGTGCAGCGACCGCAGTTCACCGCGCAGCGCGGGCGGCACACCCTCGGCCGTCCCGCCCGGCACGGACCACGCCACCGCGACCAGCGCGGGCAGCGACACCAGCGCCACGGCCCAGAACGCGGCGCGCCAGCCCCACAGTTCGCCGAGGACGGCCCCGGCCGGGACCCCGGCCACACACGCCAGCGTCACCCCGCCCAGCAGCGTGGAGGTGGCCCGCCCCTTCGCATCGGGCGGGACCATGCCCACGGCGGCGACCAGGGCGACGGCCAGGAATCCGGCGTTGGCGAGCGCCCCCACCACCCGGGCGACGAGCAGGACGGCGAAGCTGCCGGTGAGCGCACCGACGACATGGACGGCGAGGAAGACGACGAGGAACGCCAGCAGGGCGCCCCGCCGCGGCCAGCGCCGCGCGAGTCCCGCCACGAGGGGCGCCCCCACCACCATCCCGGCCGCGAAGGCCGAGGTCAGCGCACCCGCCGCGGGGACGGACACCCCCACGTCCCGCGCGATGTCCGGCACCAGCCCGGACAGCATGAACTCGGACGTGCCTTGCGCGAACACGGCAAGGCCCAGCAGAAGAAGAGCGAATGGCATGAAAGAGCTCCGCACCGGAGATCGACGTCGGACACGACAGTCGGACGGCAAACCGGCAGCGGAGCGGAGCGGGCGGCCTCAGCGGCCCGGCACCGGCGTCACGAACAGCCACCGGAGAGCCGGTGGCCGCACTCTGGACGCCTCGGGGCCGGACATGGACGGCAGGCTAGGCGGGGCCGGGGGACCGGGTCCACCGGTTTTCCCCCGGCTCCGCCCGGGCCGCGGTCAGGGTCGTGTCCCTCCGGCCGCCCCCGCGATGGACGATCACGACCGCCGCGAGGCAGACACTGAGCCCGACAGCGGTCTGCACGCCGAACGGCTCCCCGAACATCAGCGCGCCCCAGACCGCGGTGACCGGGGCCATCAGGAACATCAGTGTGTTGACCTTGGTGACGCCGGAACGCTTCAGGATGAGCCAGTACAGCCCGTAGCCGCCGAACGTGGAGAGTCCCACGAGCCAGGCGACCGCCACCCAGAAGTCCCCCGAGGCGGGCGGTGCGGCGGTCCCGGTGCCGAGGGCCAGGGCGGAGAAGAGGACCGCGCTGGTGGCGCAGTGCACGGTCAGCGACACCGACGGGGCGACCCGCGAGGAGGACCGGCCCTCCAGGAACGTCGCCGCGACCAGCGACAGCATGCCGAGCAGCGGCACCGCGTACGCCCACCACGCCACATCGCCGCCCGCCGCCGCGTCGGCCAGGGTGACCACGGCGACGCCGCTCAGCCCCAGGCCCAGACCGATCCACTGCCGGCCCGAGACGTACTGCCCCAGCAGGGGCCCTGCGAGGGCCCCGGCGACCAGGGGCTGAACCCCGTCGATCAGGGCCGTCGTGCCGCTGGAGACGCCGAGCTGGATGGCCTGGTAGACGCTGAGCAGATAGCCGCTCTGCGACAGCACGCCGACCACGGCCTGCCGGGCCAGGTCCCGGGCGGTGAGGCCCCGCCAGGCCGCCCGCATCACGACGGCGACGGCGACGAGGACGACGGCCAGGGGCAGGAAGCGCCACATCAGGATCGTGGGCGCGGACGCGCTGCCGGCGCCGAGCTTGGCGCCGATGAAACCGGAACTCCAGCACAGGACGAAGGCGAGGGAGAGGAGGATGTTCACGACATCACAACCAGTAGACAGATCGGTTTACCCGTTCCCCCCTCACTATACAGATCGGTATAGTCGGTGCCATGGGCACCACCGCACCGACCCCACGCCGGATCACGATGACGCCCGCTGCCCGCCGCGCCCTGACGGCCGCCGCCCGGCTGTTCTACGAGCGCGGCATCCACGCCGTCGGCGTCGACCTCATCGCCGCCGAGGCCGGGGTCACGAAGAAGACGCTCTACGACCGGTTCGGCTCCAAGGAGCAGATCGTCGTGGAGTACCTCGCGGAGCGCGACGAGCGCTGGCGGGCCTTCCTCGCCGAGCGCCTCGACGCGGCGGGCCCGGACCCGCGCGTGCGCGTCCTGACGGTGTTCGACGCCTCGCGCGCCTGGGCGGAGGAGTTCAGCCCCAGGGGGTGCAGCATGGTCAACGCCCACGCGGAGATCGGCGACCCCGCCCATCCGGCCCACCCGATCATCACCGGGCAGAAGCGGTGGATGCTCGACCTGTTCACACGCCTCGCCGCGGAGATCGCGCCGGAGGCGGCGGATGCGACGGCCCGGACGCTCATGCTGCTGCACGAGGGTGCCCTGGTCGCCCATGGCCTGGGCGTCTTTCCCGACGCCATCGCCCAGGCCCGCGAACAGGCCCGCGCACTGCTCGCGTAGCGGACAGCCAGGGTCCTACTTCCTCCCTACGGTGGTGCCATGACCAGCTCCGAGGGCACCGGCCCTGTCTCCTTCGCGACCACGGCCGAACTGGACTCCTGGCTTTCCGCGCACCCGGCGCCCCATTCCGGCCTCTGGGTCAGGATCGCGAAGAAGGGCTCGGGCATCCCCTCCGTCAGTGCCGCCGACGTCAACGACCTGGCCCTGTGCCACGGGTGGATCACCGGCCAGCGCAAGGGGGTTGACGAGGCGTACTACCTCCAGCGGATCACGCCGCGGCGTCCGGGCAGTCTGTGGTCCCTGGTCAACGTCCGGCGGGTCGAGGAGCTGACCGCCGCCGGACGGATGCGGCCCGGCGGGCTCGCGGAGGTGGCGGCAGCTCGGGCCGACGGCCGGTGGGAGGCGGCGTACGCGTCACAGAAGGAGGCCGAGGTCCCCGAGGACCTGGCGGTGGCGCTGGAGCGGAACCCCCGGGCCGCCGCGGCGTTCGAGGCCCTCGGGCGGACGGACCGGTACCTGGCGATGCTCGGCGTGCTGCGGGCCAGGACGGCGCGGAGCCAGGCCGCGCAGGTGGCGGCGGCGGTGGCGAAGCTGGAGTCACGGGAGCCGGAGGCAGGGTGAGTCCATACGGCGGAGGCCGCCGCGCGCAGCGGGCCCGGCTCCCTCGGAGCCGGGCCCTGAAGGCGTGTCAGAGGGTCGACGCCGCCGAAGCGATGGCGGAGGCGAAGGTGGAGACCTCCGTGTAGACGCCGGGAGCCTCGGGCCGGGCGCAGCCCTCGCCCCAGCTCACGATGCCGACCTGGATGAAGTTGCCGGCGTTGTCCTTGCGGAACATCGGGCCGCCGGAGTCGCCCTGGCAGGTGTCGACACCGCCCGCGTCGAAGCCGGCGCAGATCTCCTCGTTCGCGACGAGGCCGCTGTAGAGGCCGCCGTAGGCCTTGCACGCGGCGTCGCTGACGAACGGCACGGTCGCCTTGAGGAGGTAGCGCTGCTGGGAACCGCCCTCCCGGTTCGCGCCCCAGCCGGCGACGGTGAAGTCACCGGTGTTGTACTGCGTCGTGGTGGCGATCTTCAGGGTCGGCAGATTGATGGGCTGGGCGAGCTTGATGAGCGCCCAGTCCTTGCCGGTGCCGTTGTATCCGGGGGCGCGCAGCACCTTGGTGGAGCGGACCTGGACCCGGCCGCTGGTGGACTGCAGGTCGACGACCCCCGCGGTGGCGGTGATGCTCGTGTTGTTGCCGGAGCTGCCCACGCAGTGCGCGGCCGTGAGCACGATCTGCTGGGTGTAGAGCGCGCCGCCGCAGCCCATGGAGAGCCGGACCATGAACGGGAACTCGCCCTGCGCGGCCCGGGTCCCGCCGACGACGGGCGACGGGGCGGCCTGTGCGGCGGAGACGGGCTGGAGACTGGCGATCGCGAGCGCGGCGGCGCCGAGGACCGCGCATCTCTTGAGGGCCGTGAGGAGTCTCTTCAACGTGATGCCTTCCGTGGGGGGTTGACTGGGGAGGTGCAACCGAAGCATCAGATTGACGAGTACATGACAGCAGCAGGGCAAAAAGAACGTCCATGTGCTGGCATGGACTGGTCAAAATATTGCTGCTGGATTATGAGAACGGCGACAGTCTTTGCACAAGGGGCAGGAACCGGCCAGACCGGCCCGGCGATGATTCACCGGGCCGGCCCCACGGGGCTCACGCGTTCCTGATGGCCGAGATGTCGAAGTTCAGCTTGATCTTGTCGGAGACCAGGACGCCGCCGGTCTCCAGTGCGGCGTTCCAGGTCAGGCCCCACTCGGAGCGCAGGATCTCCGCCTTGCCCTCGAAGCCGACGCGCTCGTTGCCGAAGGGGTCCTTCGCGGCGCCGTTGAACTCGAGGTCGATGGCGAGCGGACGGGTGGTGCCGAGGATCGTCAGGTCGCCGGTGATCCGGTAGTCGTCGCCGCCCAGAGCCTCCACGCCGGTGGAGCGGAAGGTCATGGCCGGGAACTCGTCCGTCTTGAAGAAGTCCGCGCTCTTGAGGTGGCCGTCACGGTCGGCGTTGCCGGTCTCGATGCTGTCCATCACGACGTCGAGGGAGGCCGTC
>NZ_JBEOXI010000091.1:0-29018 GCF_040296465.1 Streptomyces sp. NPDC002130 | reverse complement strand
GGTCCAGGTGGGCCGCGACCTCCTCGGGCGTCGGCTCGTAGCCCCGCTCCTGGAGCATGCGGCGCTGGCCAGGCCGCCTTCCTCGGCGGCCCGCCGCCGCTCGGACCCGGAGCGCCTCCCGTGGAGCGGCTGCGGGCGTTCGGCTGCGCCATGCTGCGCCGCTCCGCCGACGACCTGGAGCTGCAGCTGGCGGCCGAGCCCGGCGCGAACCGCCGCTTCGTCGCCCCCGCCCGCCGCGTACTGCGGCACCACATCGAGATGCTGCTGCGCCAGGCGGTCCCCGACGCCGACTGCGATCTCCTCTCCCACGCGCTGATGGGCCAGCTGGACCCGGCCCTCATCCACCATCTGACCAGGCAGTGCGGGGTCCCCCTGGCCCGCCTGGAGGCCGCGTGGATCGACCTGGTCGACCGGGTGACGGGCGCGGGCACCGCCTGCCGATAGGCGCCCGCCGTACCCCGTGAACGCTCACGGGTTCCTCACAACTCCCCCGCCGGACAGGCGCATTGGGGCTTCTGCCAAGATGCCGTACGTCATGGTGCAGATACCGAAAACGCCCGCGCCCCCGTCCCCCGCACCGTCGCGCTCCGTGCCCACGAGCGCCGATGTGGCCCGCCTGGCCGGCGTCTCGCGCGCGACCGTCTCCTACGTCCTCAACAACACCAGCGCCGTACGGATCAGCGAACCCACCCGCCGCCGTGTGCACGAGGCTGCGAAGGAACTCGGGTACGTACCCCATGCCGCGGCCCGAAGTCTGCGCGCCGGGCACAGCCGCATGGTCCTGATCCCCGCGCCGACCTTCCCCGTCGGCCCGCTCTACAGCCGGTTCCTCGCCGACCTCCAGGGATCGCTCGCCGCCCTGGACTACACGGTCGTGCAGCACGGCACCGGCGGCCCGCACGGCGACGAAGCCGCCCGCGCCTGGGCCGAGTTGCGGCCCGTGGCCGTGCTCGTGCCCGGCTCCGGGCTCGGCCCGCGCGGGGTGGCGGTGCTCAAGCGCTCGGGGGCGCGGGCCGTGGTCACCCTCGGCCCCGAGACCATCGAGGGCGCGCACGCGCTGCTCATGGACCACGACGTCGTCGGCCACAGCGCGGGCGCCCACCTCTACGACCGCGGCAGACGCCGCATCGGCGTCGTCGTCCCACAGGAGTCCGGTCTCGAGGCGTTCTCCGCACCCCGCCTCGACGGCGTACGCCAGTCGGTGCGCGGCACGGACGCCACGGTGACCGAACTGCCCCTCGCCTACGACGAGCAGGCCGCGGCGCGCCTGGCCGCCCGCTGGCGCACGCTGGGCCTGGACGCCGTGTTCACCTACAACGACGAGTACGCGATGCTGCTGATGCGGGCCCTGCTGGACGAGGGCATCCGCATCCCCGAGGAGACGGCCGTGATCGGGGCCGACGACCTGGTGCTCGGGCGGCTGCTGCGGCCCCGGCTCAGCACGGTCCGCCTGCGGCTGCCGTCCGGGCGTGAACTCGCCGAACTGGTCGACCGGGCCGTGCGCAATCCGGCCACCGAGCCCGAGACGCACAAGGTGCTGGGTGCGACGGTGCTGCACCGCGAATCGAGCTGACCCGGGCGGACGTGACGTTCCGTCAGATGTCAGGTGCCGGATGGCAGACACCGGATGCCATCCGGCAGCGGGTGAGCGTCGGAAGCCGACTGCCGACAGCCGGCCGCCGGACGTCAACCGGCAATCGACAGACGGCGATCGGCGACGGAAATCGGCGGGCGGCAATAGGCAGACGGTCCGGTCTGGGTGCGCGGCACGGCTAGGATGTTGCATGCTCAACAAAACGGGGACGCGTTCCTGCTCGGGTCGCGGCACGCACCGCCGCGCCCGCTCGGCGCGTTCCGCCATGTGACCGCCGAACCGGCCGCGCACGACGGGAGTTCCGCTCGCCCGTCAGCCGGTGACCGATCGATCGGAGAGCCGTCATGCCGTTGCTCGACACGAAGACCTGGCAGCCCCGCAGCCTCGCGGGGCCCGGGTACACCGTCACCGAGCCCGCCACCGGCCAAGCCCTCGGCACTCTCGCCCTCGCCGGCCCCGAGGACGTCGAAGCCGCCGCCGGGCGGGCCGCCACCGCCCAGATCGCGTGGGCACGCACCCCGCACTTCGCCCGTGCCGCCGTGCTCCGCAAGGCCGGCGACCTGTTCACCGCGCACGCCGCCGAACTGCGCGAATGGCTCGTCCGCGAATCGGGCTCCGTCCCCGGCAAGGCCGACTTCGAGCTGCACGTCGCAGCCCAGGAGTGCTACGAGGCCGCCGCGCTCGCCTCCCGCCCGGCCGGACAGGTGCTGCCCAGCGAGGCGCCGCGCCTGTCGTACACGCGCCGCGTCCCGGCCGGCGTGGTCGGCGTGATCTCGCCGTTCAACGCCCCACTGATCCTGTCCATCCGCTCCGTCGCACCGGCCCTGGCGCTGGGCAACGCGGTCCTGCTGAAGCCGGACCCGCGCACGGCCGTCTGCGGAGGGCTGTCCCTCGCCGCGGTCTTCGCCGCCGCGGGCCTGCCGGAGGACCTGCTGCACGTGCTGCCCGGAGGCCCGGACGCCGGACAGGCCCTGGTCGCCGACCCGCGCGTGCCGATCATCTCCTTCACCGGCTCCACCGCCGCCGGACGGGCCGTGGGCGAGGCCGCCGGCCGTCACCTCAAGAGGGCCCACCTGGAACTGGGTGGCAACTCGGCCATGATCGTGCTGGAGGACGCCGATCTCGACGCGGTGATATCCACGGCCGCCTGGGGCTCGTTCTTCCACCAGGGTCAGATCTGCATGACCACCGGACGCCATCTGGTGCACGCGTCCCTCTACGACGAGTACGTCGAGCGGCTGGCCGCCAAGGCGGACTCACTCGCCGTCGGCGACCCGCATCGGGGGCAGGTCCACCTCGGTCCGATCATCGACTCGGGCCAGCTCGCCAAGATCAGCGGCCTGGTCGAGGCCAGCACGGCCGCGGGCGCGAAGCTCGCCGCCGGCGGCACCCACGACAGGCTCTTCTACCGGCCGACGGTCCTCGCCCACGTCGACGACCGCACCCCCGCCTACACGGAGGAGGTCTTCGGCCCGGTGGCGCCCGTCCGCTCCTTCAGCACCACCGACGAGGCGGCGGCCCTGGCCGCGCAGAGCCCCTACGGCCTCTCCCTGGGCATCGTCACCAGGGACCCGGCCCGCGGCCTCGACCTCGCCGAGCGCATCCCGACCGGCATCGTCCACATCAACGACCAGACCGTGAACGACGAGGCCGTGGCGCCCTTCGGCGGCGTCGCCGCCTCCGGCACCGGCGCCCGCTTCGGCGGCGAGGCCAACCTGGAGGCCTTCACCGAACTGCGCTGGACGACGGTACGCGGAGACGTCGCCCCGTACCCCTTCTAGAGCCCCGCACCCCGTGCGGGAGGGGCCGGTGCGGGAGGGCCCGGTCGTCCGGGCCCCCGGACGGGTCACTCGGCCGGCTGCTGGGCCTGCTGCTCGGCGACGGCCTTGCGCACCTCGTCCATGTCGAGGTTGCGGGCCTGCCCGATGACGTCCGTCAGGGCGGCCTCGGGCAGGGCGCCCGGCTGCGCGAACACGGCGACCTGGTCACGGACGATCATCAGCGTGGGGATGGACTGGATACCGAAGGCCGCGGCCAGCTCGGGCTGCGCCTCGGTGTCCACCTTGCCGAACACCAGGTCAGGGTTCTCCCCGGCCGCCTTCTCGTACACCGGGGCGAACTGCTTGCACGGCCCGCACCAGTCGGCCCAGAAGTCGATCAGGACGAACTCGTTGTCCGTGACCGTCTGGTCGAAGTTCTCCTTGGTGAGCTCCACGGTGCTGCTCATGGCGTAAATCCCTCTTCCTGGTGTGGGGTCAAGCCGTCGGCACGACACGGCCGACCGGACACGTATTCCGCGCCCCTACCCATGTGGCCAGGGCGCACACCACCCACCAGACTGACCCCATGACGGAAACGGAAACCAACGCGTACGACGTCGTGGTGCTCGGGGCCGGTCCCGTGGGGGAGAACGTTGCCGACCGCACCCGCGCCGCCGGACTGACCACCGCGGTCGTGGAGAGCGAGCTGGTCGGCGGCGAGTGCTCCTACTGGGCGTGCATGCCCAGCAAGGCCCTGCTGCGGCCGGTCATCGCCCGCGCGGACGCCCGCCGCGTGCCGGGCCTGCGCCAGTCGGTGCAGGGCCCCCTCGACGCGTCCGCGGTCCTCGCCCACCGGGACTACTACACCTCGAACTGGAAGGACGACGGTCAGGTCGGCTGGCTGGACTCCATCGGCGCCGACCTGTACCGCGGCCACGGCCGCCTCACCGGGCCGCGCACGGTGACGGTCACCGGCCCGGACGGTGGCGAGCGCGTCCTGACCGCCCGGCACGCCGTCGCCGTCTGCACCGGCAGCCGCGCCGCCCTCCCCGGCCTCCCCGGGCTCGACGCCGTGAAGCCGTGGACCAGCCGGGAGGCCACCAGCTCCAAGACGGTGCCCGGCCGGCTGATCGTGATCGGCGGCGGCGTGGTCGCCACCGAGATGGCCACGGTGTGGCAAGCCCTCGGCTCGCGGGTCACCCTGCTGGTCCGCGGCAAGGGCCTGCTCCCCAGGATGGAGCCCTTCGCCGGGGAACTGATCGCCGAGGCGCTCACCGAGGCCGGAGCGGACGTCCGCACGGGCACGTCGGTGGAGTCGGTGACCCGGGAGAACGGCACGGTCGTGGCCGTCAGCGACACGGGCGAGCGCATCGAGGCCGACGAGATCCTCTTCGCCACCGGCCGCGCCCCGCGCACCGACGACATCGGGCTGGAGACGATCGGCCTCGCCCCCGGCTCCTGGCTGCCGGTCGACGACAGCCTCCGCGTGAGCGGCCACGACTGGCTGTACGCGGTCGGCGACGTCAACCACCGTGCCCTCCTCACCCACCAGGGCAAGTACCAGGCCCGCATCGCGGGCGCCGCCATCGCCGCACGCGCCACGGGGGAGTCGCTCGTCGTCGAGCCCTGGGGGGCTCACGCCGCGACGGCCGACCAGGCGGCCGTCCCCCAGGTCGTCTTCACCGACCCGGAGGCGGCGGCCGTGGGCCTGTCCCTGGCCGAGGCGGAAGAGGCGGGGCACCGGGTGAGGGCCGTCGACGTGGACCTGTCCACCGTGTCCGGGGCCGGCCTGTACGCCGACGGCTACCAGGGCCGCGCCCGCATGGTCGTCGACGTCGAGGACGAGATCCTGCGCGGCGTCACCTTCGTCGGCCCCGGCGTCGGCGAACTCATCCACTCCGCGACCATCGCGGTCGCCGGCCAGGTCCCGGTCAGCCGCCTGTGGCACGCCGTCCCGTCGTACCCGACGATCAGCGAGGTGTGGCTGCGGCTGCTGGAGGCGTACCGGGACGCCTGACCCGCGGATCGTCGGCGCCCGAGCGGCGCCGACCGGCCTCACGCGTACGCGGGCACCACCAGCTCCCGGTAGTCGTCGTCCCACAGGTCCTCCTCGGCCTCCGGAAGGAGCAGCACCCGGTCCGGCCGCAGCGCGTCGACGGCGCCCTCGTCGTGCGTGACCATGACGATCGCGCCCGGGTAGGTGCCCACCGCGGCCAGGACCTCCGCCCGGGAGGCGGGGTCCAGGTTGTTGGTGGGCTCGTCGAGGAGCAGGACGTTCGCGCCCGAGTGCACCAGACCCGCCAGGGCGAGCCGGGTCTTCTCGCCGCCGGACAGGACACCGACCGGCTTGCCTGCGTCGTCGCCGGTGAACAGGAACGCGCCCAGGACCTGGCGGACTTCCCCGTCGGTCAGGTGCGGCGCGGCGCCGGCCAGGTGCTCACGGACCGTCGACTCCGGGTTCAGGGTGTCGTGTTCCTGCGCGAAGTAGCCCACGCGCAGACCGTGCCCGTGGACCACCCGGCCGCTGTCGGGCCTGTCCTGCCCGGCGAGGATGCGCAACAGGGTGGTCTTTCCCGCTCCGTTGGGACCGAGCACCACCACCCGGCTGCCCCGGTCGACGGCCAGGTCGACGCCGCGCAGAACGTTCTGACCGCCGTACGACCTGGTCAGGCTCACCGCGCCGAGCGGAATACGGCCGCAGGGCGCCGGCTCGGGGAGCCGGATCCTGGCCGTCTTCTCGGAGTGGCGGGCCGGTTCGAGGTCGGCGAGCAGCCGGTCCGCACGACGAGCCATGTTCCGCGCGGCCACCGCGGTCGACACCCGGGCCCGCATCTTGCCGGCCTGGGCGTGCAGCGCGGCCGCCTTGCGCTCGGCGTTCGCCCGCTCGCGTGCCCGTCGCCGCTCGTCGGCCTCCCGCTGCGCCAGGTAGGTGTCCCAGCCGGTGTTGTGGAGGTCGAGCGCGGCCCGCCCCGGGTCCAGGTGGAAGACCCGGTTCACGGTGCCGGCCAGCAGCGACGTGTCGTGACTGATCATCACCAGGCCGCCTTGATGACTCGTCAGGAAGGTGCGGAGCCAGGCGATGGAGGCCGCGTCGAGGTGGTTCGTCGGCTCGTCCAGCAGCAGGGTGCCGTGCCCGGCGAACAATATGCGTGCCAGCTCCACGCGACGGCGCTGACCGCCCGACAGCGCGCTGAGCGGCCGGTCCGTCAGGGCCGTGGGCAGGCCGAGCCCGGCGGCGACCCGGGCGGCCTCCGCCTCGGCCGCGTAACCGCCGCGGGCCTGGAACTCGGCCTCGGCCCGCACGTAGGCGTTCATCGACCGCTCCGTCCCGTCGGCCATCGCGGCCTCGGCGCCGCGCAGCGCCCGCACGGCCAGGTCCAGACCGCGCGCGGACAGGATCCGGTCGGTGACGGTGACCGACTGGTCCGCGGCGCGCGAGTCCTGGCGGAGATGTCCGACACCCGCCGCGCGGACGACAGAGCCGGCGGCGGGCCGCAGTTCGCCCGCCAGGGTGTGCAAGAGGGTCGTCTTCCCGGCGCCGTTGCGGCCGACCAGGCCGATGCGGTCGCCGGGGGAGACGTGGAAGGAGACGCCGGACAGCAGCAGACGCGCGCCCACGCGCACGTCGACGTCACGAACGGTGATCATGAGAAAACGCTCCGAACAAGCAAGAGGACACACGGGTGGCGTGGGAGTGGGTCCTCGGCTAGGAAATTCGGGGCGTAGACATGCGGTCACGGTAACGGAGGCACCGCGCCGGGCGCCTCCGATTTTCGACGGGACGGCTCTGCTCGCTCCGGCGGCTCGAAACCGAGCGGCCGGAAGGCTCTGCTCGCGGCCGCAGCCCGGGCTCGTTCGCTACGGCAGCTCGAAGCCCAGCGCCCGCGCCGCCTCCTCTGGCGTCACCTGGCCCCAGCGCTCCGCCATCGCCTGGTTGGACGACAGCGAACGCGGCTCGGCGCGATCCACGTAGAGGACGCCGTCGAGGTGATCCGTCTCGTGCTGCACGATCCGCGCCGGCCAGCCCGTGAACACCTCGTCCAGCGCCCGTCCGTGCTCGTCCTGCCCGGTCAGCCGCACCGCGGCGGGCCGCGCCACCACCGCCTGCCAGCCCGGGACGCTCAGACAGCCCTCGAAGAACGCGGCCCGCGCGTCCCCGACGGGCTCGTAGGAGGGATTGACCAGCCCACGGAACGGCTGCGGCACCCGCCCGCGCGCGAGCCGCACCTCCTCCGGCACCGGCGCCGGATCCTCGATCACCGCGATCCTGAGCGGAACCCCGACCTGCGGCGCCGCCAGGCCGACCCCGGGCGCCGCGCGCATGGTGACCCGCAGGGCCTCGATGAACCGGGCCAGCAGGGCGGGCTCCAGCTGACCGTCGTACGGCTCCGTGCCGCGCCGCAGCACCGGATCGCCGGCCGCGACGATGGGCAACGGAAGCCCTCCGTCGAGGAGTTGCCCGACCTGCTCGGCCAGGGGTGCGCGATCGCTCGGTGTTCCCATCGCGTCAGGATGACACGGCACCCCCCACCCCTACGTGACGCACATCACACATCTTCTCCGGGAACTGAACGCCCCGCCGCCCCGACTACTGCACCGCAACGGCCACCGCTCACACCGCAACGGCCCAGAAGACGTCCCCGGAGAAGCCCGCCGATGACCACCGCTCCCTCGACCACCACGGACGAGGCCCCGCAACCAGCCGCCCCGGCACCGTCGAAGAGCAGCTGGGCCTCCCTGCGCCCGCTGATCCTCCGTCTGCACTTCTACGCCGGGGTACTGGTGGCGCCGTTCCTCCTCGTCGCCGCCGTCACCGGCCTGCTGTACGCCGGCTCCTTCCAGGCCGAGAAGCTCGTGTACGACCACGAACTGACCGTCCCTGTGGGCGAGAAGAAGCTGCCGATCAGCGAGCAGGTGGCCGCCGCCCGCAAGGCCCACCCCGAGGGCACCGTCTCGGCCGTACGCCCCTCACCCGAGGCCGACGCCACGACCAGGGTGATGCTGTCCGGCGTCCCGGGCGTCGGCGAGGGCCACGCGCTCGCCGTGTTCGTCGACCCGTACACGGCAAAGGTGCGCGGCTCCCTCGAACAGTACGGCTCGACCGGCGCGCTGCCGCTGCGCACCTGGATCGACGAGTTCCACCGGGACCTGCACCTGGGGGAGCCGGGGCGGCTGTACAGCGAGCTGGCGGCCAGCTGGCTGTGGGTGATCTCGGCGGGCGGGCTCGTGCTGTGGTTCTCCCGACGCCGCGCCGCGCGCAAGGTGCGGGGGGCGAAGGGGCGGCGCCGCACCCTCGGCCTGCACGGCACCGTCGGCGTATGGGCGGCGATCGGGTTCTTCTTCCTCTCGGCGACCGGCCTGACCTGGTCCGCCTACGCCGGGGCCACCATCGACGAGCTGCGGACCTCGCTGGGCCAGGCCACCCCGTCGGTGTCGGCGGCCGCCGGCGGTGAACACGCCGGCCACGGCTCCGCCGCCGGACAGGCGGGCGACGCCTCGCACGGCGTGGGCCTGGACAAGGTCCTGTCGGCGGCGCGGACCGAAGGGCTGGGCGACCCGGTGGAGATCGTGCCGCCCGCGGACGCGAACTCGGCGTACGTGGTCAAGCAGGTGCAGCGCGGCTGGCCCTCCAAGCAGGACGCCGTCGCGATCGACCCGGCCGACGGCGAGGTCACCGACGTGGTGCGTTTCGCGGACTATCCGGTGCTCGCGAAGCTCACCCGGTGGGGCATCGACCTGCACACCGGTGTCCTGTTCGGCCTGGCCAACCAGATCGCTTTGATGCTGCTGGCGGCCTCCCTGATCCTGCTGATCGTCTGGGGCTACCGCATGTGGTGGCAGCGCGGCCGGGGCACCTCCTTCGGCCGTCCGATCCCGCGCGGAGCCTGGCAGCAGGTCCCGCCCCAGATCCTCGTGCCGCTGCTCGCGGGCATCGCCGTACTCGGGTACTTCCTGCCCCTGTTCGGCATCCCGCTGGCGGCGTTCCTCGCCGTCGACATCCTGCTGGGGGAGATCGCCCACCGGCGGGGGCGGCGGTCGTACGGGACGCCTGTCTCGTAGGGGGCCTCCGGCGCTGACGATGCCCGGCTCCGTGCGGAGCCGGGCATCACCAGGTGCGGCGCGGGTCAGCGCTGCTCGAAGTCACCCGCGAGCGCCGAGGCGATCCGCAGGTGCGACTCCGCCTCCTCGTGCCGGTTCTGCCGCTGGAGCGTGCGGCCGAGCATCAGCCGGGCGTAGTGCTCCACGGGGTCCCGCTCGACGATCGTCCGCAACTCACCCTCGGCCCGGTGCAGTTGAGCCGAGTGGTAGTAGGAACGCGCCAGGAGCAGCCGCGGCCCGGTCTGCTCGGGCACCTCCTCGACCAGCCCGACCAGGACACGCGCGGCGGCGGCGTAGTCCTTGGCGTCGAAGAACAGCTGCGCGCGCTCCCAGCGCTCGGCCGGGGTTCCGTGGGCGTAGTACGTGGTGTCCTGGGTCGTGTTCACTCGGTGCCTCCTTCGAGGCCGACAACCGAGCCTGCCGATCGGATATTCCGCTGGTCGGACGGGGTCCGTGATCAGCGGGTCAGGGCGGCCAGCTCGGCACCGGCCCGCTCGGTGATCAGGCTCAGCACCCGGCCCGTGACGGCCAGGTCCTCCGCCGGGATGCCGTCGTAGATCCGGGCGGTGACGGGGGCCGTCTCGCCGGAGGTCGTGGCGTACAGTTCCCGCCCGGCGTCCGTGATCCGCACGTCCGACGCCCCGTCCGGGGTCAGCAGCTGCGCGGCGAGCAGCTCGTCGAGCACGCCGTGCACCTCCGACGCGTCGATCTTCAGCGCGCCGGTGACACCGTCGACGAGCTGCTCGCGCCCGACCGGGCCGTCGGCGAGGGCGGCCAGCCGGAGGGTGACGGACTGCTGGAAGGTGATGCCGTGCCGGGCCAGCACGTTCTCCAGGAGAGCCCGGCCGGCGTAGTGGGCCAGGGCTATGACGCGGGGGTCGACGAGGGGCGTGGTGGTCATGACTGCTCCGTCTCGTTCTCGCTGAAGGGATCAAGGGGTGCGTCGAGCAGGGCCGTCAGCTCGCGCGTGAACTCCCGGCTGCGCGCGCTGTCGAGGCCGCCGAGCGGGTCGAGGAGCTGCCCGAGGAGTGCGTGGACGACCTCGATCGCCCGCCGGGTGACGTCGCGGCCCTGCTCGGTGAGGGCGAGCTGCACCGCGCGCGGGTCCCGCGGGTCCCGGGCGCGCTCCAGGAGGCCGGCCGCCTCCAGAGCGCGGGCCAGCTTCGACACATAGAGCGGTTCGAGCCCCGTGTGGTCTGCGAGGCGGCGCTGGCTGGGCCGTTCACCGGAGCGCTGCATGCCGTACAGCGAGGCCACCAGCGAGTACTGCGCGTGGGTGAGTCCCAGCGGGGCCACCGCGCGGTCGACCGCGACCCGCCACTTCATCGACAGCCGCCACACCAGGAAACCGGGCGTCGCGCACTCGTAACCGTCGCTCATGGCAAATACAGTACATGGTTACTATATACATGGCTACTGTTTTCCCGACGTCCGCGACGCGCCCTCGCGCCACGACCCGAACATGACGCTGACGCAAGGCTGTGCGCCGGACTAGGTTGTGCGCCATGAGCAATCTTGAGCGCGAAGCGGCCCCCTCCCTGTGCGGCGGCCGTGGCTTCGTGGTGGCGGAGCCGGTGCGTGAACTCCTCAGCCCTCGCAAGGTGAAGCTGGGCGAGTCCAGCGAGGTCCGCCGGCTGCTGCCCAACCTCGGCCGCCGCATGGTCGGGGCCTGGTGCTTCGTCGACCACTACGGTCCCGACGACATCGCCGACGAGCCCGGCATGCAGGTTCCGCCGCACCCCCACATGGGTCTGCAGACCGTGAGCTGGCTGCACGAGGGGGAGGTGCTGCACCGCGACTCCACCGGCAGCCTGCAGACGATCCGCCCGCGCGAACTGGGACTGATGACCTCCGGCCGGGCCATCAGCCACTCCGAAGAGAGCCCGCGCTCGCACGCCCGCTTCCTGCACGGCGCGCAGTTGTGGGTCGCGCTCCCCGACAGCCACCGCCACACCGACCCGCGCTTCGAACACCACGCCGATCTGCCGGTCGTCACGGCCCCCGGCCTCACGGCCACACTGATCCTCGGCGACCTCGACGGGGCGACCTCACCCGGCACGGCGTACACCCCGATCGTCGGCGCCGACCTGACCCTGACCCGAGGCACGGACGTACGCCTCCCCCTCGAGCCGGACTTCGAGTACGCCGTCCTGTCCATGTCCGGCGAGGCCCACGTCGACGGCGTCCCCGTCCTGCCCGGCTCGATGCTCTACCTCGGCTGCGGCCGCAGCGAACTGCCCCTGCGGGCGGAGTCGGACGCGGGCCTGATGCTCCTGGGCGGCGAGCCGTTCGAAGAGGAACTGATCATGTTCTGGAACTGGATCGGGCGGACGCAGGGGGAGATCGAGCAGGCGCGGCGGGACTGGATGGAGGGGACGCGGTTCGGGGAGGTGAAGGGGTACGACGGGGCTCCGCTGCACGCACCAGAACTGCCGCCGGTGCCGTTGAAACCGCGGGGGAGGGTGCGCTGACCTGCGGAACGTCTGATCGTTCGGTGCTGCGTGGGTGACGTGCTGTCGGGTGCTGCCTCCCGCTCGGCGGCCGCTCGCGGGGGAGTGGATGGGTGCAGCTGCTGCCGCTGCTTGAGAGAGCGGGCCGATGCCGCTGGTGACCACTGGTGCTCGCCCGCCAGGCAGGCGCCAGACGATCAAGAACCGTAGCCCACTCGTCTGTTCTGCCCGACGCGTCCGGGCGGTAGCTTGGTGGAGAAAGCCCCTGAAGAAGGGCGATTCGATGCCGTGGTTCGCATGGCTGCTCGCCGCTGCGGCACTGGGTGCCGTGGAGTTCTTCACTCTGACCCTGGTCTTCGGTTTGCTGGCCGGTGCCGCGTTGGTTGCCGCCATGGTCGCCGGTGTGGGCGTCGGCCTTCTCGGCCAGCTCCTGGCCCTGGGAGCGGCGGCGGCAGCGGGCCTGGTCCTCGTCCGCCCTGTCGCGCTGCGGCATATGGCAGAGCAGCCCCTCGTACGCGAGGGCAGTGATGCACTGATCGGCAAGCGGGCCGAGGTCATGCAGGAAGTCACCGCGACCCGTGGCCTGATCAAACTCTCCGGCGAGGAATGGTCCGCCCGCGCCTTTGACGAAAGCCTGGTGATCCCAGTGGGAGCGCTGGTGGATGTCATGGAGATCGAAGGTGCCACGGCCATCGTCTACCCCCGCGAACTCCTTCCGTGAACGCTGAGCACATAGCAACGGAGGCACTGTGGATCCAGTTGTCATCCCCATTCTTGTGGCGGCCATCGTCGTCGTCTTCCTCGTGGCCTCCACGGTGCGGATCGTCCCGCAGGCGCGCCGCTACAACGTCGAGCGGTTCGGCCGATACCGCCGGACGCTGCAGCCGGGGCTGAACCTGGTCGTGCCGGTGGCGGACCGCATCAACACCAAGCTCGACGTGCGCGAGCAGGTCTACTCGTCCGACCCCAGGCCGGTGATCACCGAGGACAACCTCGTCGTGAACATCGACACCGTGCTCTATTACCAGATCACCGACCCGCGGGCGGCGGCCTACGAGGTCGCCGACTACCTGCAGGCCATCGACCAGCTGACCGTGACCACGCTCCGCAACGTCATCGGCAGCATGGACCTGGAGGAGACGCTCACGTCGCGTGAGGAGATCAACTCCCGGCTCCGTGCCGTCCTCGATGACGCCACCGGCAAGTGGGGCATCCGGGTCAACCGCGTCGAGATCAAAGCCATCGATCCACCGCACACCATCAAGGAAGCGATGGAGAAGCAGATGCGAGCCGAGCGTGACAAGCGCGCGGCCATTCTGCACGCCGAAGGGGAGCGGCAGGCCAAGATCCTCACCGCGGAAGGCACGAAGCAGAAGGACATCCTGGAGGCCCAAGGCACGCAGCAGGCCATGATCCTGCGGGCGGACGGTGAGGCAAAGGCGGTGGAGCTCGTCTTCCAGGCCGTCCATCGCAACAATGCCGACCCGAAGATCCTGGCCTACAAGTACCTCGAGACGCTGCCGCACTTGGCGAGCAGCGACAACAACACGTTCTGGGTGATCCCGGGGGAGCTGACCGAAGCGGTTCGGACCGTCACCCGTGCGTTCGGTGATCAATCGGCGGCGGGTCCTCACACACCCTCGCAACCGGCGGAAACGCCTACTGCCGGTGCCCGCGGCACGTCGGACGAAGGCCGGACACCGGAGCTCGATGCGGGCTGGACGGTTTCCCTCGACGCTGCCGCAGCCGCCGACGAGGCAGGGAAGCAGGCCGCCGCCGCGGTGAGCGACGCCAAGGCGGAGGCGGAGGCCGCGAAGTCGCCCCAGACGCCCCGCCGGGGGCAGACGTCCGGCGGTTGAGTCATCCCGGTCATCGCCGGTGCCCGCCGAGCAACCGGCTTGCGCGTCTCGGGCGTCGCCGTCTACGGCCTTATGGACACGCAGCCGGTGCGCTTGCTGGGCACCGGTGACTGTGAGGCCCCGCGGTGACCGACGCACGGGAGGCGATGCACTCCGACCAGGCCCTGCCCTGGACGATGGACGGGCCGGCCTCCCATGTCGGCCTGTCAGGGCCGCATACGCGCGCCGCTTCACGGCCATGGGTGCGCATGACGGCGGGCCGACTGCTCGCTGAAGTCAACGGCCCACCCGAACCAACGAGAGCATCGACAACCGCGACGCCTCAGTCAAGCGCGCATGGACGAACGGCACCCGGCCGGGGTGAGGTGCGCCGATGCCTGCCATTCCGGTTCGCCGCACCTGTTCTCACTGTTCGGCAGGGGGCTGGTCGGGAGGAAGGTGCCCGGGGGCGTCCCACGGCAGTCGGTCGCCCGGTCGCTCTTTCGGAATTCGGCGCGCTCTCCAGGCATCGACGAACAACTGTTCCTGCGGCGAGAGGCCAGAGTAGATGTCGGGCGGTAGGTCGTCCTCGTACCAGGCTGTGCCGGGCAGGTCGGAAGCCTCCGTGCGCGATCCCTGATGTGCAACAACCAGCGCCAGCCTCGGTGGCATCACCTGGGTGACTCTGGCGAGCGCGCGCAATGCGATGAGCGCAGTCTCGTAGTCGCCGGCTTCTACCATCACGAGTGCCTCACGGTTCTCGCTGTCCATACCACACCGCTCCATTGAGAGGTTTCCCGAGGTCGTAAACCATCGCTCGCCGGGCCTGTCGAACCCGGCGAGCGAGGATGAGAGAGCGCTAGGCGTAGTCAGTAGCGCCAGCGTTGATTGTCGCCGCCCCACCAGTCCCACTGGATGATCGGCGCTCCGTCGTCGGCGGAAATACCTGAGACGTCCAGCACCTTGTTACTGTGTTTGGCCGTCAGCTTGAAGTAGCCGTTCTCGACGGGCTCCAGGCGGAACCGCTGGTTGTCGCCACCCCACCATTCCCACTGGATGAGGCGGGCACCGTTCTCCGTGGACGCCTGCTCGATGTCGAGTACCTTGCCGCTGTGCTTGGCGATGATGCGTACACAGCCATCACCAACCGGCTCCAGCCTCCAGTGCTGGTTGTCCCCACTCCACCAACTCCACTGGATGAGGGGGGCGCCGTTGTCCGGTGAGATGCCCGACACGTCCAGCGCCTTGCCACTGTGCTTGGCGAAGAGAGGCTGGAACTGGTACTCCCAGCGCTGGTTGTCACCTCCGTGCCAGTCCCACTGGATGACGGGGGCGCCGTTGTCCAGTGAGATGCCCGACACGTCCAGCACCCTGCCACTGTGCTTGGCCGTCAGCTGATGGACGCCATCGGCGACCGATTCGAAACGCCAGCGCTGGTTGTCGCCGCCCCACCAGTCCCACTGGATGAGGGGAGCACCGTTGTCCGGTGAGATGCCCGACACGTCCAGCACCTTGCCACTGTGCTGTGCTACCGCCCGGACATAGCCGTCGCCCAGGGCCTCGAGCCGCCAGCGCTGGTTGTCGCCGCCCCACCAGTCCCACTGGATGACGGGGGCGCCGTTGTCCGGTGAAATACCCGAGACGTCCAGCACCTTGCCACTGTGCTTGGCGAACAGCGGCGTCACCACGGACCAACCGAGGTGACTCGCCGTGTACTCGCAGTAGCTGAAGTCGTTCTGCTTCATGAGGCAAGCAGTGCCACCGCCAGGCGCACAACTCGCGCAGTTTCCATTGTTGACGCCGAACCGTCCCCACCTGCCGCCGCAGTTGCACCCGCTGCTCGCGTACTCGTCGGGGCAACCGAAGATGTGCCCGGTCTCATGAGCGAAGACCCGGTCGATGTTGTCTGGTCCCCATCCGTCGTTGTTGTAGTCCATCACGACGCGGGGCCCACCGATGCTCGCGTAGGCGAAGTGGCCGACGGGATACTTGGTGAAGAAGCCGCAGTACGTCCACCGGGTCCCCAAGCGGCCGCGAATGGCTTCGACGTAATCCAGCACTCCACTCCAGTCGGCGCTGTACCCCAGGGCAGCCATGGCCGGGTCTCGCCAGTGCGCTTCCAGGTCGGAAGCGTTCGGATCTGCTTGAGTGTTCAGCGCGACATGCTGGATGTCGTAGGCGAAGCTGACGCCGGCGGAGGGATTCACGCTCGCGAGCCACCCGAGTCCGTTCTGGACCTCTGCGACGACCTTCGTACGCTCTTCTGCGGAGAACTGAAGAGCGGCGGTGGGCCCCTCAACGATGACGATCCCTACCGCGACGCTGCCTTCGAGGTAGGCGCTCGTCGGTGGAGCAAAGGACGCCGCACCGGGATGCGTGGCAACCGTGGGCGTCGGAACCACGCTGGCGCAGCCGGCCATGTCCCACCGCTCACCCGCCCGAGGACGAGCACTTTTGGCTGTGCGGAAGTCGTCCGACTCGCGAAGTTGCAGTGCCGCCAGCCCGAGCTGCTCGACTTCTGCCAGGTCGGTCTCCGTCTCCCCGAGGGCTGATGCTGAGGGCAGTTCGCCGTTCGTAACGTCGTGGTCGACTTCGCCCACGATGTTCAGTCTCCCGTATCGATGAATCGTACGGCCCGGCGTTGGCTGTGCGGGTTCCCGCCGTACAGACGGGTTCTCCGCCACGTAGATGTCGTCACGACTGGCCATGTGGGCCTCCAGTCCCGTAACTACGTAGATGTAGAAGCAGCCGGAGCCGGTCGTGCCGGCGAGGAAGTCGCGCTAGCCAGAAACGCCTTCCGTCCCCATGGCCGGCCCCTGATCGGGAAGAGGGAGGGCGGCACTTAAGAGAAGAAACTCCGGGAGCCGTACTTCCGGAAGGGCCGCCAACGACCCGTGTCGGCTGCATGTCTGGATGAAGATGAGAGGGATCCTGCTTCTTCTCCAGCGTTGCATATGCCGGTGAGTGCCGCGAATCAAACGCGACAGCAGGAGCCGGACGGACCAAGGAATCAACGGCATTTGGGTAGCTGCGTCGTTGAATGCTTGAAGTTTGCGTTCCACACCATCGGGGCCTCATTGTCGTCGTTTCCCCCGCGGCGTATCGAGGGGGGGAGATGCCTCCCGCATCTGGGGCCCCACCACCCAAGCATCCTCACCACCCGTACCCGCCTTGCCAATTGGCTTGGGGAAACAGGGGACGCGACCGGTCCTGCCGTCCATTACGAGCAACTGCTCACCGACGACTGGCGGGTGCTGGGCCCCAACCATTCGGACACCCTCACCGCCGGGGGCCAACCCTGCATACGTGCCTCACGTACGACCCCCTTCCGGGACCGTGTTCTCGCAGCCGATGACGGCAGAGGTCGCAGTGCCGAGGTGGAGCCATGGTGCCGACGATCGGGGGCTCAGGCGTGGGCCGGGGGTGCGGCGCGCTTCGCCGAAGTCCCAGAGGCAGCCGACTGGTCTCCCCCCCCCCGTGCACCTCACCCGGACGTTCACATCGGAGGAGAACTCCGTCAGATGCGGACGCCCGCCCGCCCACCCACCGGCGCGCGAACCACTCAACGAGATCCGGGCGGGTCTCGAGCCGGGCCCAGCGCACCTGGCCTCCGTCGGCAGGAAGACGTGCCTCGTGCACGCCGGTGAAGACGCTCTCCCACGAGCCGTCCCTGAGCCGCAGCACGCGGTTGTCGCCGACGCCGAAGGCAACGTGCTGACGCCGCTGATGGTCACCCAGCTGGGACAGCAGTGCGGTGCGTGCGACCTTCACCGCGGAGTCGTCATAGGTACCGTCCGCGCCGACAGCGACGCTCGTACGGCCTCCCTCGTGGGCGGCAACCAGACCGACGGAGTGGCCCACACCCTGCAGGGCGGAGCGCAGCAGGCCGCCCAGCTCACTGTCCTCGGCCCCGTCCGGTCCTGTGGCGTATCCGGCCGGAACCGTAGCGGAAGGCGGATCGGGAGAGAGGCCGTGGCCGAGCACGCTGCTGCTCTGCTCGCCGTACCGTCCGAGCTGCCAGGCGAGACTGCGGCAGGCCCGCTGCGCGGCCACTCCTGGGCGAACTGCAGTACCTCGTCCCGTCGTACGGGAGGCACACCGGTCAGGGCGGTGGGCCCTGAGGTCGGTCGATTCGGCGTACGAGGCCGAACTGTGCCCGGGCAAGGGGCGACACGGCGTCTTCACCGCGGCCCTGGCCGAACTGCTCGGCCCGCACACGCGCCCCGGCGTGCCCTGGTCAGTGCTGATCGCCCGCGTCCGCGACCCATCAAACAGCAGCACGTACGGCAGTGGCCCGACGCGGGCGGGCCTTCGGGACGGCTGCCGTTCTCCCTCGACGAGCCCGCCGGGCCCGAACGGCTCCCGCTGGTACTCCGCAACGGCCGGTTCGTCGTTCCGGGCGGCGCCCCCGAAATACACGTCGAAGCCAAGGACTTCACCGCGGTGGCGTGGATCCACATGAGGCGGACGGGGCCGGGTACGCCGTCGCGCTCCGATCCGAACTGAGCTTCTGTGGCACGAGTTGACGCATGCCGTCGATCGTGACCGGCAGGAACGAGGACGCTGGATGAGCTGCACGGCCGCCACCACGTCGGAAGCGGGCACGACGACGGTGACGCCTCCGCATCCGTGTTCGGACCCGGCCCGATCGAGTTCATGGGGTCACCCGAGCGTCGATGTGGAGCACTTCCTCGCATGCACAGTAGGGGCCAACGTTGCCCAGCCGCCCGCCGCGTCGGAGGGATTCCTCCTGTGGAGCGGGTTATCGATCCGTACTAGCGTGGAATGGTCCGCATCATTCAGGGCACCGATTGCCGACGCTCCGGGCGTCGACGACGTCCGTCGCGTCGCGGCGTTCCGATTCCTTTGCAGCGGAGATGGTGACCATGGCGCGAGACTCCGTCTTCCATGCGCCGCGGGCCGGTTCCTCGGCCCCGACGGGCGCAGAGACCTCCTCCCGGGACGGCGCACGCGCCGTCGGGCGTTTCGACCCGGCCGCGGTGGACTGGGAGGGCCTGCGCGGGCGGCTCGAAGGGACGTTGCTCCGGCCGGACGATGTGGGATTCGACGACGCCCGCAAAGGCTTCAATCCGCTGCACGACGACCATGTTCCTGCCGCGGTGGCGCAGTGCGCATCCGCCTCGGACGTGGCGGAGGCCGTGGTGGCCGCGGGCGGCCGGGTGCCGCTGGCGGCGCGCAGCGGCGGCCACTCCTACGTCGGGTACTCGGCGCCGCCCGACGGTCTGGTCATCGACCTGCGCCGGATGTCCCGGGTCGACGCCGCCGGGGACGGCAGCGTGACGGTCGGGGCCGGCGCACCGCTGCGGACCGTCTACAGCGCCGTGGGACAGGCCAACCGCTGCCTGCCCGCCGGATCGTGCTTCACCGTCGGTATCGCCGGCGTCACCCTCGGCGGCGGCATCGGGGTGCTGCAACGCAAATTCGGCCTGACCTGCGACCATCTGACCGCCGCGGAGGCGGTCACCGCCGACGGCCGCGTGCTGACGGCCACGGCGGCCGCTACCCCCGATCTTTTCTGGGCCCTGCGAGGTGGCGGAGGCGGCAACCTCGCCATCGTCACCCACTTCACCTTCGCCACCGACCCCGCCCCCGCCCTGACGGTCTTCGTCCTCACCTTCCCCCAGGGCAAGGTGACCGAGATCCTCACCGCCTGGCAGCCGTGGATCGCTGTTGCCCCCAGGGAAATGTGGGCCAACGTGAACATCTCCGGTGGCAATCCGCCCGGTTGCCGGGTGGCCGGCTGCTTCGTCGGCCCCAGCACCGCCTGCTACCCGCTGCTCGACGACCTGATACTCCGCGCGGGCGTCGTGCCCACCCGGCGCAACATCCAGGACCGTGACTATTTCAACGGCATGCGCTTCTTCGCCGGCAGGCCCCTCCGCGAGTCGTTCGTCGCCTCCTCCCGAATCCTCACCGCCCCCACCCTCGACCCTCAGGCCGCGACGCGCCTGCTCACCGGCCGGACCGGCACCAACCTCATCATCGATCCGCTCGGCGGCGCGGTCGCCGACACCGTCACCGCCCAGACCGCCTTCCCGCACCGCGACGCCTTCGCCACCGCTCAGATCTACGCCTCCGCCACCACAGCCTCCGAACCCGACGTCACCCGCAATGTCGCCGAGATCGTCGCCGGACTCGGCGCCCTGGGTATCGGTGGTGGATACGTCAATTACATCGACCCCGACCTTCCGGACTGGCCCACCGCCTACTACGGCCCCAACCTCCACCGCCTTCGCTCCATCGTTCAGGACTACGACCCCGACCACTTCTTCGACTTCCCGCAGAGCCTCCACCGCGCCTGAACCGGGCGGGTCCTGACGGGAGTTCAGTAGCTCCGAAACGGACCGAGACAGGGCCGGTCGCAGCGCGGCCAACGTGGGCAACCATGCAGAACATGGTGATTGATCAGGCCTCCGCGCGTGTGCGCGAACCCCGGGGGATCGACCGCCGGCTGCTCAATGGAGATTCCTGGGGCTCCGCTCTCGCCCTCGCCTGCGCACCGGGGCATCCCGAGCGGGTGTCGGAGATCGTCATCGCCGGGGTCACCATCACCCGCCGCTCGGAGATCGACTGGCTCCGCCGTTTCGCGCTACCACGACGCGCGGTGCGTCGCGCACTTTCTCGGGTTCTCGAGTGACCCGCCGTCTGCCCGGGAATACTCGTCCCACACAGCGGGAGACCTCTCTCCGCCCCGCGGCCCGCGTCAGTCGCGGCGGTCGCCTGACGCCATGCGGACGTAGAACACGGACACGGGGGATCACAGTGGGGAACCTTGGGCTTGCCGAGACCATCGCCGCCTTGCGGGAGGAACTGGCCGAAGCCGTCGCCGCAGGCTCGGACGCGGACTTCCGCTTCGGTGTCAGCGAGGTGCAGCTGGAGCTGAGTGTCGGGGTCACACACCAGGCGACGGGCACGGGCCGCGCCAAGCTTTGGGTGCTGGAACTCGGAGGCGACGGCCAGTACCGCAGCGAGGAGATCCAGAGGGTCCTGATCACGCTGGAGGCGCCGACCGACCGTTCGGGACGGCCGGTGCGCGTCACGCGTAATTCCCTCGCCAAGCCCTGACCCGGGCACCTGGACGATCGAAGTGACCGCCCCCATCGAGCGCGCTGTGGAAATTCTCCGCCGACGCCGGACGGGCTCCTGGAGCGTGGGCTCCGGGTGCCTCGTCGGCGGCCGGCTGGTCCTCACCGCCGCGCACAACGTCCTCACCGACGGCTCCGTGGACGACGTGATCAGCGTACGGCGCGGGGACCGGTTCGAACTGGCAGCGGAGGTCCTCGCTGCGGACCCCACACAGGACCTCGCCGTCCTGCGGGTCGCAGGCCACCCCTCCCTCACGGACCTGCCCACCGTCCGGTACGCCCGGATCGACCGCAGACGGACCGCGCTGGTCGACTGCTGGGCCATGGGCTACCCCGGTTGGAACGAGCACCCGCAGTCCGGCACCGACGTGCCCCTGCGCGACAGCTCCCAGATCAACGGAGTCATCCCGCCGGGCTCCCATCTGCGGCGCGGTCTGCTGGAGTTTCGGACCCAGTCGACGCCCGAAGGGGCCCCCGGCAGGAACGGCTCACAGTGGCGCGGCATGTCCGGGGCGGTCGTGTTCAGCGACGACCCCCTGCTGGGCGCACTGGCCGTGGGCGTCGTCAGCGAGCACCACCTCCCCGAAGGGTCGTCCACCCTGACCGTGGTACCCCTGACGGGACTGATCGGGCTGGGGCGGGGGACACCGTGGTGGTGGGACCTGCGGGCGGACAACTGGGTCGCCCTGCCACGCATCCCAGCCGGCGCCCTGCCGCGCAGCACCCGGCACATGAACCTGGGCAGGGCCCGCGCCAACTTCACCGACCGCGAGCGGGCCTTGGTGAGGGCCACCGGCCTGCTCGTCGACCAACTGGAGGACAGCGCCCCGGTGGTGGTCCTCCACGGCATGGCGGGCGTCGGCAAGACCGAACTCGCCACCCAGATCGCGCACCGCCTGGCGCCCACCTTCTGGCACGCCCGTATCCGGATCGACCTCGGCGGCGAGGGCTTCGACGTGTCGACTGAGGCGGCCGTGATCGAACTCCTGCAGGCATTCGGGCTGTCCGGCGACAGCCTTCCGCCCGACGCGCGGACGCGGCGGCAGCGGCTCCAGGACCAACTGCGGGCCGGTCCCAGCCTCCTCGTCCTCGACAACGTGGCCGACGCGGCCCGCGTCGTCCCCCTGCTGCCCGCGGCACCGGGCAGTGCCGCGATCCTCACCAGCCGCTCGGCCCTGCCCTCCGTCCAAGGCGCGGACCGGGTGGAGGTCGAACCGCTGCCCGACACGGAGGCGCTGCGGCTCTTCGAACGCATCATCGGCGCCGAGCGCGTCGCCCGCGAGCACGACGCCGCGAACACCATCGTTACCCTCCTCGGAGGGCTGCCTTTGGCCATCTGCATCACTGGAGGGAACCTCATCGCCCCCTCCCAGCACAGACGGCCCCTGAGCGAGCACGCTGGACTGCTCGCCGACGAACGGCGGCGCATTTCGCAGCTGGAGGGTCAACTGGACGGCGAGGACATCGGAGTACGCAGCAGCTTCGAGATCAGCTACCGGGCACTGCGCGAGGACACGCGCCGGTTGTTCCGGTACCTCGGCCTGCTCGCGGGAGCCGACTTCGTGCCCGCACTGGCTGCGCGCTGCGCCGAAATAGGGGAGGAGAAGGCCGGACGTCTCCTCGGCGAGCTCGCCGACCGACAGCTGGTGGAGGTCGACGGTCCTACCGGCGAGCGCTACCGGCTGCACGACCTGCTGCGCCTGTATGCCTGGGAGCACGCCGAGCGGACCGAACCGGAGGCCGAGCGGCACCAGGCATTCCGGCGTTCCGCGGACTGGTACGCGACCCGGCTGGACACCTGGATGAGCCGCCCGGGAGCCCACGAGAACTTGCCTGCCGAGGCGATCGACTGGTTCGCGGAGGAACACCTCAACGTCCAGGCAAATATCCGCCGTGCGTACGAGAACCACGAGTGGGAGCTGCTTCTGCGTCTGGTGGAGCCGCTGTACGGGCTCCTCTTCTACCGCAGCCAGTGGGAGGAGATGGAGGCCGTCAAGGCTATGGCGGTCGAGGCAGCCCGGACGCGAACACGACGAGTCCGCCGAACTGGGGTCGCTGATCCATCTTGCCGAGGCGCGGCGCATCCTGGGGCGCCATGAGGAGACGACCGGGCTGTACGAGCGCGCGCTGGAGATCGCCCGCTCGCGGGGCGACGAGGACAAGGAGGGCTGGATCCTGACCCACTTCGGCGACCTCCAGTGCGACCTGGAGCGTCCCGGCGACGCACTGCGCCGGTACACCGAGGCCCGGGCCATCTACCGGCAGCGCGGCGACAAGGGCGCCGAAATCTGGCTCTCCTCCCATATGGCCGACGCCTACCGCCAACTGGACCGGCCGGAGGAGGCGGCACGCGTGCTGACGGACGCCCTGGAGGCGAGCAGGCGCCGGGGCGACCCCGCCGAGATCGTCTGGTGCCAATGGCATCTGGCCCTGGCGTACGACCAGATGGGCCGGTACGCCGAGGCCGAGGAGACCCTCGCGCCGGCCACGGAGTTCCACCGGCACCGCGGCGACCAGGCAGGCCTGGCGACGATGCTGACGATCCTGGGAGACATCCACTTCCACGCCGGCCGGCCTGCCCTCGCCCGGGAGGCGTACGGCGAGGCGCTGGAGCTGGTCCGCTCCCTCGACATCCCGCGGCGGGTGGCAGAGCTTGAGGCGGCCCTGGAACGTGCCTCCGGCTGAGGCGGCCCGATGCCCCGGGGGATGAAGCAATGCGAGCGGCCGCCCGGGCTGTTGTGGCTGTTGCCGTTCCTGCTCGATGCGCGCCGTCCGTCGGCTTGCACGCTCCGGTGGTGATGTTGGTGTTGTTGCCATGTGCTAGGGGCGTGCGCCTCATGGCCTCCTTCAGGAGGACCAAGACCTTGAGAAACTCGACTCCACGGGCCGGCTGAGCCGGGAACACTCTCTCGCCGGCTCCGCCCAGGAAGACGCGGCCGACCGCGTCGCGCGCCTGGCAGCCGACGCGCACATCGTCGACATCCTGCGCGCCGACGGGAGTGGAAACCCACAAGCGATCTCGAACACCTCGTGGAGGCCCGTCTCCTCGACCGCCTCTCGCCGCGCGGTCTGCAGCGGGTCCTCGCCTGGGGCGTCCAGGTTGCCGCCCGGGAACTGCCACAGTCTCGAGCAGACCGAGGAGCGGGACCGGCCGGTCGTGTTCGTCGCGGATGTACAGGCAGCCGTACACCGTGTGGTGGGGGACGGTCTGCGCGTACTGCGTGGGCGTCATCGGCAGCGGGGTGATCCGCTTAACGATGACGTCGAGTTCCCGCCCGGTGTCCCGGTCGTGGAAGACGACCGTGTCACCGACTGCGACGGCGCGCTTCTGGGGTGCCACCCTCACTTCGATCGTTTTGCGGCCTGCTTCCACTTGGCGGTAGTACCGCCCGAGCAGGTGCATGTGGTGCTCTTGTGGTTTACCTCCGGTCGCCGGACTCGGGACGGCTGGGATCGCCTGCTGGGTGTCGTCGGGCACACGTGGCGAGGAAGTGGACGAGGGTGCCGGCGCACTAGGGCAGTTCGATCGGTCCGTAGCGCGCGTGCGGCTCCTGCCGCATCAGCGCGTCGTACCGGTCCGCTACCGAGAAGTGCCAGAACTCGGTCGCATAGTTGGTAAAACCTGCGTTCTCCATGGCGTTGAGCAGCAGCGTGCGGTGGCGGCGCGCGCGATCGCTGAGGTTCGGGGCGTGAGTGAAGCAGGCGCGGTCGCTCTCCTCGGGGGAGGCATTGACGCGGGTGCCGAGGTCGAGTTCGTGACCGTCCTGGTCGGCGAGGGTTACGTCCACCGCCGCGCCCGCGGAGTGGGGCGCGATCTCCGGTGGCGACACGTACCGGCTGGCGGCCTGGTGCAGCTGCTCAGCTGCCCAGTCGGGGTGAGCGGCGGCCAGCTCGTCCCGGTACTCGGTGAAGTAGCGCTGCTGTAGAGCCAGCGGCCGGTAGCCCTCGATGAACAGCAGGTCGGTGCCGGCGGGCAGGAGCGAGCGGGCGTGCTCCAGCCGGGCCAGGACGCCCTCGCGGACGTGGGCGAACGCGCCCAGCGGATCTTGCTTGCGGGGATCGACGCGGAAGCTGTGGTCACGCACGTCGACGAGCGGCTCCCCGCACTCGCGCACCGGGATCGCGGCGACCCGCGGATCGGACATCAACACCAGAGGGTCCATCGAGTCTCCCTGTGACGGCTTGCACTGCGGTGGAGGGACGGGGGAGGCAGAGGCCAGGTCGGTTTCGCGCGCGATGGTGTCCTGCAGCGTGTTGTCGGCCGGGATCACGGTCTCCAGGCTGCCGGGCAGCAGATCCAGTTCGCGCTGCCAGGAGGCGAGGTGGTTGTCGGTGACTTGCGCCAGGTACGCGGCATCCGCCTTCGACGCGTGTCGGACAAACGTCGTTTCCAGCGGCACGTCCAGGTAGTAGCAGTTGGAGACGCCGCGGTGGTCGCGTACCAGAGACATGATCACGTGGCTGAGCGGTCGGCGTACAGGATCTCTTCGAGCACCCCAGTAAAGCCCCTGAGCACGTTCCGGCGGATCACGTCCTGGCCCACGATCGCGATACCGCGGCCGTAGTGATCTCCCAGGCCCTGGGCCACGCTTGGCTTGCCTGACGCCGAGTTGCCGCGGATCACCACCAGACGGTTGTTCTCACGGCCAACCGCAGTTGCAGTGGACAGACGACGGTGTGCGCTGCTCGGGGTGCCGGTCATGCGGGCCATCCCGTCTCGCTGTACAGGTCCCCGTTCTGGATCTTCGCGATGGCTTGGCGGGTGTAGGAAACGAGGTTGTCGGGCAGCGCGGCCGGGTCCCAGAACTTCCACTGAGTGCACTTGTCCGGCTCACGCAGTTCCGGCTCGCCGCTCCAGGCGCGGGCGCGGAAGAACAGGCCCATGCGGGGCCGGTCCCCAGCCTTGTCGATGTGATGGACGACGTGGACGAGTTCGACGTCCGCTCGTTCGATGTGCAGGCCGGCTTCCTCCCGTGCCTCCCTGATCAGGCAGGTGATGGCGCTCTCCTGCTCGCAGTGGCCGGCCAGGGCGTGCCAGGTTGACGGCGCGAAGGCGGAGTCGGGGTGGCGCAGCCCGAGCAACACCGTCCCGTCGGGCCGCTCCAGGTAGAGGTGGACTCCGATGACGTTGAGGACCGTGCCGCGCGGCGAAGCTGGGCGCCGCTCCTCGTGCGACGAGAGCCCGCTCTGCGACGCAGTGCTGGAAGCGTTGGCCGGGAGGCTGGCGGCGTGGCGCCGTACGAGGTCGCTGGTGGTGGGGGCGATGTGCAGGCGGTGGAGGTCGTCGGGGGCGAACCAGGCCAGCATCACCCCTTCCGTCAGGTGGAGTTCGCGGGGATCGCCGTTCCAGCGGCCGGCGTAGATGGCGATGGGCACGGTCGCGCCGGCGTGGTCGGAGGCGTACTCGGTGCCGAACGGGGTGAGGTCGGCGATGTGGAGACCGGTTTCCTCGGCCAGTTCGCGCCGCACGGTGTGTTCCAGGGTGGCGTCCTTGGGCTCTCGGCCGCCGCCCAGAAGGGACCACATGCCAGGCTCCCAGATCCGGCCGGGGAAGTAGTCGCGCAGGTGGAGCAGGTACTCGCCGCGGTCGTTGTAGACCAGGGCGGAGGCGTTGGCCGTATCCGGTTCGGTGGGCGGGAGCTTGAGCAGCTTGTCGCGCAGGGAGGGGGAGGTCACCCTGTCCATGGGACGCCACTCGATGCCGCCGACCTCTTCTTCCTGCAGCACCACGGGCACATCTGTTGCGGGGTGCAGGCGGAAAAGGAACCGGAGGTCGAAGTGCTGGTGGCCGGGTTCGCCTTTGCCCGGGTGGGCGTCGATGTCGTGGGTGTCGATGTCGAACGGCACGGCCTCGTAGCCGGGCCACGATGTCACGGCCTGTGGCGGGATCCCGGTCTCCTCTTGCAGCTCCCGCAGCGCCACTGCTGCCAGGGACTCGTCGGCGGGCTCGGCGTGTCCACCGGGGGCGAGGACCTTCCCGCTCGCCAGGCGCAGCACGTGCAGGACGCGGCCGAGTGGGTCGACGACGATCGCGCCGCAGGTGACGTGTCCGGTGAAGGTGGAGCGGCTGGCGATGTCGGTGGGACGGTCCAGGGCGTCCAGGAGGCCCCTGAGCTGGGTGCGCTCGTGAGGGTGGCGAGCGAGGTAGGTCTCGACGGTGGTGCGGATGTGGTCGTGCGACAACGGCATGGGACTACCTCAAAGGGGCGTGGAACGGGACGGGTTGAGGCTGGGTTGTCCTTCGGGTCAGCTCAGAAGCATCCCCTCCGCAGGGATCTCCTCGATGGCGGCGGCCCGCTTTCGACAGCGCTGCGATGTTCTGTTCGATCAGTTGGGGTGTCATCGTGAACAACCCGTTCGCTTTGGTATCTGCCGACACCACAAGATCGTTCTGTGCGGTGGCTTCCTTGATCTGTTCGTCGAGTTCCAGGTTCTGGTCCTTGCCGTAGACCTCGACGGCGAGCCGTGCCGACTCTGCCGGATCGGCGACCGCGTCCTTCCAGCCCTGGATCTCGGCCTTCAGGAATGCCTTGAGCTTGTCCCTCTCGTTGTCGATGGTGGACTGGAGAACCGTGAACGATTCGGCGACCAACGGCAGGTTGTAGTCCGCGAAGAGGAAGTGGGCGTTGGGGAAACCTTTGGCGGCCAGCGTGATCGGCTCGTTGGTGACGTAGGAGACCCAACCGTCCACCTCGCCGTTCGCCAAGGGGCTCGGATCGAACTGCGCGGGCACGATCGTCATCTGGCTTTCGGTCAGGCCGTTTGCTGCCAGGAGAGCTCCGAAGACGAGCTGATTGGAATCCTGGACGCCGATCTTCTTGCCGATCATGTCCTGCGGCGAGTTGATCGGTGCCGCAGCAGAACTGACAATTGCAAACGGGTTCTTCTGGAATGTCGCACCGACGATCTTTGCGTCCAGCCCGTCGAGTACAGCGGGGGCTGTGAGCTGCGGTGCGGACATTCCGATCCAGACCTTGCCGGTGTCCAAGCCGGCTTCGACGCCGGTACCGGCTGCGCCACCTGCCACCAGGTCGACATTCCCGAACCCGGCATTCTTGTAGTACCCCTTGTCCAGAGCGAAGTACTCGCCGGCGAACTCGATGTTCTTGATCCAGGACAACTGCACTGCAACTGTTCCGAATTCGGAACCGTCGTCCGAGGTTCCGCCACTCGAACTGCTGGAATCACTGCTACACGCGAGCAATGACGCGCTACCGGCGACTGCGATGCCGGTCAGCGCGGAGTATCGGAAGAAGGCCCTGCGGTCCAGCTGGCGGACGGGCTTGAATGGCGTCATGAATCGGAACACTAGGGCCAGTCGGTTTCGTTCAGTTTGCTTGGGAGACAGAGTTTGTTGAGGTCGTGTTAACAGATGTCACGACTTGCCGGCAGAAGGCCCGAAACGAGACAGGGCGATGTTTTCGAAGATTCCGACCACGGCGTAGAGGATGATCGACACCACGGTGATCACCACGATAGATGCCCACAGTTCGTTGTACTGATAGCGCGGAATGGCTTTGATCATGCTCGAACCCAAGCCTTGACCGCTACCGAGCCATTCGCCGATCAGGGCGCCGATCAAGGCGCCGGGCACGGATACTCGAGCGGCGGCGAACACCGCGGGAAGTGCGGACGGTACGGACACCATTCGCAATGCGGTCCAACGACTCCCGCCGTACGCGGCAATGAGATCTTGCGCCTGAACTGGAGCGGCACGTAGACCGACCATGATCATGACCAGCGCCGGGAAGAACACCACTATCGCAACCATGACCGTCACACCCACGATTCCGCGGCCGAATATCAGGACGATGATCGGAGTCATCGCAACGAGAGGAACAGATCGTAGAAGCATTGCAACGGGCATGAAAGTCTGTTCGACAGTGCGGGAAACGACGAAGATCGATGCCACCACGAGCGCGGCAGTCATTCCGACGGCAAAGCCGACACCGGCGTCGCGCAGAGTGATGAACAGGTTGTCGATGATGCCCGAACGAGCGTCGGCGGATTTTGGGCCGGAGAACAGGTACTCCCAGACGTCGGCCGGCGTCTTTCCCACACGCGGGCCGACCTGGGGGAAGGCGTTGAGGAAGACCACCCAGATGACAAGCAACAGCGCCGAGGCGATGGCAATCGGGGCGAGGAATCTCAATGTTCCTCGTACCGCGGTC
>NZ_JBEOXI010000090.1:0-29093 GCF_040296465.1 Streptomyces sp. NPDC002130 | reverse complement strand
GGCCGATGCCGCCGCCGCGGGCAGGGCTCGCGCGGAACGCCTCACGCGAGGGGAGCCCGCGGGGCTCGGACGACTGCCAGTCCGGTCCGCAGGACCTCGCGCAGCACCGCCTCGGCCTCCGCCTGCGGGCCCGGTGACCGCCACAGGACGAAGCCGTCGGGCCGGACGAGCACGGCGCCCCCGGGCCCCGTGCCGTGGCGCTCCGCCCAGTCGGTGGCGTCCTCGGGCACCAGGTCGGCCCGATCTCCGGTGCCCACCCGGTACGACCTGAGGGGGAGGGACAGTTCGTCGGCGAGGCGCACGGCGGCCGCGTGCCACTCGTTCGGCTCCGCGGCGTCACTGAGCAGGACGAGGGACCGCTCGTAGAGGTCGAGCGTCGAGATCCGTTCGTCCCCGCGGCGCACCCACAGGTGCGGCGCCCTGCTGCCGGGTCCGCCGGTCAGGTCGAGGCTTTCCGGCACCACCGGGGCGGCGGGGTCGGCACCGACGACGGCGCCCTGCGGGTAGCGGTAGCCGAGGGCCACGTTGAGGATGCCCTGCCGTGGGCCACCACCGCCCGCTCCGGGCGGGGCGGCGAATCCCGGGTGGCTGTGCTCGGCCGACCGGGCCGCGGCCCGCGCGCTGGTGGCCTCGGCCACGGGACGGCGCTCGGTGTCGTAGGTGTCGAGCAGTTCCTCCCCGGCCCAGCCGTCCAGTACGGCGGCCAGCTTCCAGGCGAGGTTGTGCGCGTCCTGGATTCCGGTGTTGGACCCGAAGGCCCCGGTGGGGGACATCTCATGAGCCGAGTCACCGGCGAGGAACACACGCCCCGACCGGTAGCTGCGGGCGACCCTCTGGGCGGCGTGCCAGGGCGCCTTGCCGGTGATCTCCACATCGAGGTCGGGAACGCCGACCGCCCGGCGGATGTGCTCGGCGCACCACTCGTCCGTGAACTCGTCCAGGGACTGCCCGTGCTCGGGGTGCCAGGGGGCGTGGAAGACCCAGTTCTCGCGGTTGTCGACCGGCAGCAGGGCGCCGTCGGCCTCCGGGTTCGTCAGGTAGCAGACGATGAAGTGACGGTCGCCCACGACGTCGGCGAGGCGGTGGGAGCGGAAGGTGACGCTGACGTTGTGGAACAGGTCGCCGGGTCCGCTCTGAGCGATGCCGAGCTGCTCGCGCACGGGACTGCGGGGGCCGTCCGCGGCGACGAGATAGTCCGCGCGGATGGTGGTGTGCTCACCCGTCTCACGGCTCTTGACCACGGCGGTCACACCGGTGGGGTCGCTGTCGAACGACATCAGTTCGGTGGAGAAGCGCAGGTCGCCGCCGTGCCGGCGGGCGTGGTCGAGCAGGACCGGCTCGAGGTCGTTCTGGCTGCACAGGCACCAGGCGCTGGGGCTGAAGCGGGCCAGGCCGCCGCCCGGGTCGATGTCCTTGAACAACCACTCGCCCGCGTCGCCCACCAGGGTGGGCGCTTGCAGGATGCCGTGATTGACGGACAGGGTGGCGGCCGCCTCCTGGATCGCCTTCTCCACACCCGCCACCCGGAACAGTTCCATGGTGCGGACGTTGTTGCCCCGGCCTCGCGGGTGGATGGAGGTGCCCGCGTGGCGCTCCACCAGCAGGTGCGGTACGCCCAGCCGTCCCAGGAACAACGAGGTCGCCAGGCCGACCAGGGAGCCGCCCACGATGAGGACCGGGACGTCGATGGTGTGGGGACCCGCCTGTCCGGCTCGTTCTTTCATCACTCTCGCCTCCAGTGCGTCGATGCCGCCGGCCCAGCCGGTTGCGGCGGCGATCCTCATGCATGCCCCGGGGAGGTGACAGCGGCTCAGGCTTCACCCGCGTGCTTCGCGGCACGGCCCTCCGGGAGAGCGGGGAAGATCGCACTGCGGGGGGACGGTTCAGTCGCCGACTCGTCCGGCATCGACACGCCGCCCGCGGGACTCGTCCACGACGATGGGCACGCCATCGGGGATCTGTCCCCGAAGCCGGTCGAGCAGCGGCTGCACCGGGGGAAGGTCACCGGGAAGGCGGACGTGGATGTGCATCGTCCGCGAGACGGCGTCGACGCTGGTGACGGATGCGTCCGGCTGGTCCGCGAGCCACTGCTGCGCCGCCGTCTTCGTACGTCCCGTCCAGATCTCGAGCAGAAGCGTGAGCGCGGTGTTGGCGGCCAGGGGGATGAACACGGCGGCGAAGAGCAAGGCCATGGCCGCGTACGCCCGGCGCGCGGGGCCGCCGCCGGCCTTCCCGGCTGCTCCGTCGGAGCCGAGGCTCGCGAAGATCACCATGCCGCCGAAGACCAGGGCGAAGAAGTTGGACACGAACAGCACCAGGGCGCCGAGCGCCAGCCATCCCTCCAGCCGTCCCAGGCACACTCCCGACACCACCAGGGGCGGTACGAGCGAGATGGCGATCGCGACCCCGGGCAGCACGGCGGCGACGTCCCGCCGGGCGAGTGCGACCGCGCCGGCGAGGCCTGTGGCCAGGGCGGCGACCAGGTCCATCAGCCCCGGCGACGTCCGCGAGGAGATCTGGCTGTTGGAGAGCAGGTCGTAGTCACCTGGAAGCACCTGCGAGAACACCGTGCCGACGGCGATGGCCAGCAGGCACGCGAACAGGACCAGGCCGAGACCGCCGGTGCGTCGGCGCCGCACCGAGCCTAGGGCGATGCCCATGATCGGTGTCGACAGAGGCGCGATGATCATCGCCCCGATCACGGTCGCCGTCGAGTCCGTCAGGACTCCGCAGGCCGCGATGACCGACGACAGCGTCAGCATGGTCCAGAACGCCGAACGTTTGGACCGGGTGTCCCCGGACGACAGATCCAGGTCCTGCGCCAACTCATCCAGCGAGCGGCGTTGCGAAACCGGCAGAACAAGGGCACGAACACCGCTGATCATGCCCCCCAAGAAACCACAGCCGTCGCGCGCACCCCGGCCAGGACACGGTCACCATCGCCGGCTCCGCCGCGCTCCCGCGAACGAACCGTGCCGGTGCCCCGTCCACGACTGCGAGGCCCACAGCGCGGTGCCGGAATGGTGGCGGGGGCGGCAGGAGACAGCCGCGAGGACCAGAGGTGACGCCGTTTGGGAGGAACTCCGAGACGTGCTCGCACCGGCCGCAGGCCGTCGCCGGCCGACGCCGCAGATCGGCGGTGGACAGGGTGAAGGGAAGGGCCGCTCCGACCTCCCCAGGTGTCGCAGCCCTTCCCGTCCAGCGGCAAACGCTTACCCCGAGATTCGGACCTCACTCCTCACCCCGTCGGCGCTCGTCCGACCGCGTCTTCTTCCAAGATCGATTGTCAGTGGTGGGTGAGAAGGTGGGAACACCAAGCCGGAACGAGGGGGAGCTGTGATGTCCGAAAGCCAGAACTACATCAACCACGTTGCTCTAGTGCTGGATGCCAGCTCGTCGATGTCGCATCTGAGCCGCAAGGTCGTCGAAGTCGCCGACCAGCAGATCGCCTATCTCGCCCGCCGCTCGAGGGAACTGGACCAGGAAACCCGCGTCACGGTGTACGTCTTCGCCGACAAGGTCGAGTGCGTCATCTATGACAAGGACGTGCTGCGCATGCCGTCGCTGAAGCAGCTGTACCGGACCGGTGGGATGACGGCCCTCCTGGCAGCCGCGCTGAAGTCGCAGAGCGAGCTGGCGCAGACGGCCCAACTGTACGGAGACCACAGCTTCCTGACGTTCGTCCTGACCGACGGACAGGAGAACGCGAGCCACCGCTGTCCGGACGCCCCCGCCAGGGATCCACGTCAACTGGTGCAGGCCGTGGCGGAGATGATCCGGACCCAGCAGGACAACTGGACGCTGGCGGTGTTGGTGCCCGACCAGATGGGCAAGCGCGAGGCGATGCAGTGCGGCTTCCCGAAGGACAACATCGCCATATGGGACGCCACCAGCACACAGGGCCTCGAGGAGGCCGGGCTGGTCATCCGGCAGGCGACCGAGAACTTCATGATGGGCCGCACCCAGGGCATCCGGGGGTCGCGTGCGGTGTTCTCCACGGGCGCGGACGCGGTCAACGAAGACACCATCAAGGCAGCCGGCCTCACCCCGGCCGATCCGTCGAAGTACCAGCTGATCCCGGTTGCCCGCGACGCGGCGATCCGGGAGTGGGTCATCGAGTGCGGGCACACCTACACCACCGGTGGCGCGTACTACGAGCTGAGCAAGTCGGAGAAGATCCAGGCGCGTAAGCAGATAGCGGTGCTGGAAAAGAAGACGGACCGCGTGTACACGGGACCGCAGGCCCGCGCCCTGCTCGGGCTGCCCAACACGGAAGTGCGCGTCAAGCCCGACCACAACGACCACTTCACGATCTTCGTGCAGAGCACGAGCGTCAACCGGAGGCTCGTGGCCAACACGCGGCTGCTGCTGATGCTCTGACAATCCGTGAAGGCGATGGGGTGCCGGAGGCCGCAAGAGGGAGATGGATGTCTCTCCCGCCCCCGACGCCCCATCGCACGGCTTCTGACTGCCTCCTGGAGGGCGATCTGATGCCGCTTTCCCCCGAGTCAGACCTGTGCGTACCCTCAGCGAAGGCCCGGCGACAGACCTAGTTCGCGCTCGCCGAGCGGGGTGAAGAAGCGCTCGACGTGGGCATCGGTGACCTCGGCCAGGGTCTTCGGCGACCAGCGCGGCCTGCGGTCCTTGTCGACGACCTGGGCTCGGATTCCCTCCACCAGGTCGGGCGTGTCCAGGGCGGCGCAGGACACGCGGTACTCCTGGTTCAGGACCTGCTCCAGCGGGCCGAGCTTCCGGGCGCGGCGCAGAGAAGCGAGAGTGACCTTGAGGGCGGTCGGCGACTTGGCGAGCAAGGTCTCCGCGGCCTCCTTGGCGGCCAAGTCACCGTGCGCGAGCAGGCGACGCACGATCTCCTCGACGGTGTCGCCGGAGTAGCCGGCGTCGATCCAGTGACGCTGGGCGGCCAGGACGCCCAGCGGGGGTGTGCGCGCACAGCCGGCCAGGGCCTCCCCTGCGGGCAGCTCGGCCAGGGCGTCGAGGAAGTCCCGCAGCGAGGCCGTCGGCACGAAGTGGTCGGCGAGTCCGCACAGCATGGCGTCGGCGGCGCCGACCTGAGCCCCTGTCAGGGCCAGATGAGTGCCCAACTCCCCGGGGGCGGCGGCGAGCAGGTGGGTGCCGCCCACGTCCGGCACGAAACCGATGCCTGTCTCCGGCATGGCGACCCGGGACCGCTCCGTGACGACACGGACGCTGCCGTGCGCCGAGACGCCGACGCCGCCGCCCATCACGATGCCGTCCATCACGGCGACGTACGGCTTGGGGTAGCGGGCGATGCGGGCGTTGAGGCGGTACTCGTCGCGCCAGAACGCGGCCGAGGCGGTGCCGTCGCCGTCGCGGGCGTCGTCGTGGATGGCACGGATGTCACCGCCGGCACACAGGCCTCGCTCCCCCGCGCCGGTGATGACGACGGTCTCCACGGCGGGGTCCCGCTCCCACGCGAGGAGCGCCTCGTCGATGCGGCGGACCATGCTGTGCGTGAGTGCGTTGAGGGCCCGAGGCCGGTTGAGCGTGATGTGGGCGGCGCGCCCGCTGGTGTGGAAGAGGACGGGTTCCCGTTCCTCGGTTCCGCTCATCGGAACGCCTCCCCCGGGCCGTGGGCCGCGTTGACGCGCATGTCCTGTCGGTTCCTTCCCGTTCAGGTGGAGGGCACTTCATCCGCAGTGGCCGGTGGCGAACCACCTGGCCACTGCGACCCTACGGTGCCTGATGACCTGCCCGGACGAGTCGGCGGGGTGGGCGGGGCGGGGGCCGTACCGATTCCGGGGCCGGACCCGGACGAGGCTCCTCACGCCGGTGATCTCCCGGAGGTCCGGGCGCCGTTAACCGGGCGGCACGTGTGCGCTACATTTTGCCTCTCCTTGACCGCGATCACTCATGATCTCTACGCTTCGGAGTTGGCACCCCCATGAGCGACATCGTCAACGGACTCGGCCGGGCCACTGCATACGGCGGTCTGGGACTGGTTCTGTTGCTCCTCGGCATCGTCCTGGTCGACGTGCTGACGCCTGGAAAGCTCGGCCGGCAGATCTGGGAAGAGCGCAATCGCAACGCCGCCACCGTCCTCAGCTCCGCACTGCTCGGTATCGGTGGCATCGTGTTCACGTCCATCTGGACGACGTACGAGGACTTCGGCAAGGGGCTGGTCTCGACGGCGGCGTTCGGGGTGCTGGGGCTGGTCATGATGGCGGTGGCGTTCCTGGTGGTGGACCTGGTCACGCCGGGACGTCTGGGTGCGACGCTGGTCGAGGCGGAGCCGCACCCCGCGGTCTGGGTGACGGCATCCTGCAACCTCGCCGTCTCGGCACTCGTTTCGGCGTCCATCGCCTGAACCACCCGCGCGCACAGCCCTGTCGGCAGCTTCGTGTGAAGCAACCCTCGTCGCACAGTGAACGCACAGCCCCTGTCCTTCCTCTTGCAGGGCGAAGCCCCTGACCGAGAGGAACCTGCTGTGCGTTCACGTAGACGTATGCGTTCGCGCCTGTACCCTGCCGGGTCGGTGGTCCTGGCCATGGCCGCCGCGGGATCGGTGCTGGCGGGGCCGGCCGGCTCCGCCTTCGCCGCCGGGGCCGGCGGGCGCGCCGACCTGCGGGCGGACGTGAACCGCGACGGGCGGGTCGATGTCACCACCGGCAGCGACACCAAGGGTGAGGACGGCTGGTCCGTCGAGCGTGGGGCTGTGTACCTGCCCAACATCGATGACGACGCCAAGCGGTGTCCGGTGTCCGGGCCCGGTGGCCAGCCGCTGTCCGACGCCCAGCTGGCCGCGTGCAACGACGGCTCCGACACGAAGGTCAACGGCACCGAGGACGCCGCCGACCTCGCCCGGATCCGTTCCGTGCCCCTGCCCGACCTGCCCGCCGGCGCGACCGGCAGCCTGAAGCTCGCCACCGGTGGCGAGCACGCGCGCCTCTTCCTCAAGCGTGCCGGGAAGTGGGTCCTCGTGACATCCGGGACCCGGCTGACGGCCGCCGAGTTGCGCTCCGGTGCGGAGTTCGGTGTCGAGGCCACCGATGTCGTCCGGGACAGTGCGACGTGGGACGGCCGTGCGGTGGTCCGGCTGACGGTGACCTCCGGGCAGGAGTCCACCTCCGACGCCGTGACGCTGCGCGTCGCGCCGCTGCTGACACAGCATCACCTCCAGGACACCCGGCAGGTGATGGTGTCCGAGGTGCAGGGCGAGGGCCCGGACAGCCGACTGCAGCGGACGTTCGTCACGGCCCTCGAGAAGGAGGTCGAGAAGGCGGGCATCGCCACGCCGCTGGTCACCTTCACGAAGTACGCCGACCGCTGGGCGCAGGACTTCGTCGAACCCGCCTACGTCAGCATGACCGGGCCGGGTGGTCAGCGGCAGGTGATGCGTGTGATGCTGCGTTCCGCCCAGCCGGACCGGGACGCGGGCCGGGAGCTCTTCGAGAGGATGCGCGGCCGGGACGTCGGTGTCGTGCAGGTGACCGACCGGGCGGAGCCGGACGACTGGTCGCTCAACTCCATGGGGAACCTGGAGACCGTCCCGCCCTACGCGCACGGCGGACGCTCCTTCCCGGCGGGGCGGATCATCATGGGCGAACGCAAGGACAGCGGGGCGCGTCCGTCGAAGGCGATGCGGACGCTGCTCACGTCCCAGGGGCTGCAGGAACCGCTGCTGCTGGACACCTCGTGGCTTGCCGTGGGGCACGTCGACGAGTTCGTGCAGTTCCTGCCCGCCGACACGGCCCGCGGGTGGCGTATCGGCGTCGCGGACCCGCAGGCGGGACTGAAGCTGTTGCGGGACGCCAAGCGCGACGGCCACGGCAGGACGAAGATGTTCTCCGTCCCCGGCCGCGGTGACAGTCCGGCGCCCAAGGAGACGATCGACCAGGCGCTCGCCTCCCGTCACCTGGTGGCCGACAACGAGATGGCGGCGCGGCGCATCGCGGCGAACCTTGAGATCCTCAAGCGCGAGACGGGAGTCACGGACGCGGAGATCGTGCGGGTGCCCGCGCTGTACACCCGTGACTCGCAGGCCCTGACCGCCGATGGCCAGGAGATCCCGGTACCGCGCCTGACGCGCATGGGCGCCGGCTCCGACCTCGTGAACAGCCTCGGGGACCACGGCCAGCAGAAGTGGCTCGCCGCGAATCCGGCCGCCTCGCGTGCCGGGGCCGAGGCGACGGTGACGACCAGCGCGTACGTTCCCGGGGCGGTCAACGGCCTGCTCCTGACGCGCGACCGTTACCTCGCCCCGCGCCAGTGGGGTCCTGTCATCGACGGCAAGGACATCTTCACGCAGGCCGTCACCGCCGCCTACCAGCGGGTGGGTCTGAAGGTGTCGTACATCGACGACTGGTACACCTACCACCTCGGAATGGGTGAGGTGCACTGCGGCACCAACACTCTGCGCGACGCGACCTCCGCATGGTGGCAGCGCCCGGTGGCGATTCGTAACGAGGCGTAGACAACGAGGGGCGACGGTACGGCGACGGCCGCACACTCACCCGCCTCGGGTGAGGCGGCCCGTGCCGTGCCGTGGGCACGCTGACCGAGACCCGAACGGTTCGGAGCGCGGGCCCGAGTTGCGAGCGTCCTCCTGCTCCTTCCGGCCCCTGAGTATCGCAAACGAGGCGCAAGATGACCGCTGCACACACTCAACCGTCACGCAGGGCGAGGGACGAATGGGCCACCGGCCTGACCGCCTTCGCGGCTGTGATGCTCTTCCTGGTCGGCCTGCTCGACATCTTCCGGGGCATCATGGCCATCGCCGAGGACGACATCTTCGTGACGACCCGCAACTACGTGTTCGAGTTCGACCTGACCGGATGGGGCTGGGTCCACCTCGCACTGGGCGTCCTCGCCGTGATCGTCAGCCTGGGGCTGCTCAGGACGGCGATGTGGGCCCGCGTCCTCGGCGTGGCCATCGCCGGACTCGTCATCGTCGCCAACTTCCTCTCCCTGCCGCAGTACCCGGTGTGGTCGGTCGTCATGATCGCTCTCTCGGGCTTCATCATCTGGGCCCTGTGCGTCGTGCCGCGCGACAACCTCCTCGACCCGTCCGGGGAGGGTTCGTGGCGCGAGCGTGAGGACACCTACCGTCCTGCGGCGGCTCCACGCCCGCCCCGCTGACGAGGTTCCGGCCGACTCCGCCGAGGGCCGCTCTCGATCCCGCTGACCTGCCGCCGCAAGCGCAGGTCAGCGGGCTGTCGATGCGGCTGTCGTGCGCCTGAGCGGGAAGGCTGGGATGCTGAGGATGAAGCGCTGCCCGTGACGTGGCCCTGACCGACAGGGGTGATGAGCGCCGTGGTCGATGAGAGCGTCCCAGGACCGGCGGTTCCCCTCGTTCCGGCGCTGTCGCACACCGACCCCGTGGGCGATCCGTTTCTGCGTACGCGGTTCGCGCTCCCCGCGAGGCCCCGGACGTTCCTGCGCCGTCAGCGGCTCGTCGACCACCTCGGCCAGGCTCTGAGGACGCCGTTGACGCTGCTCAACGGCCCCGCCGGAGCCGGCAAGACCCTGCTGGCCGCGGACTGGGCCTCCGGGCCTGCTCCCCCGGTCGCCTGGCTCACCTGCGACGTGGGCGACCGGCGCCCCGGGGTCTTCTGGGCCTACGTGCTGCAGGCCCTGCGTGCCGGTGGCGCACCGGCGTCCGAAGCGGTCGGAACACCTGCGGACGCCTCCGGTGTGGACCACAGACTGCTGACGACACTGGCCGGTGAGCTGAGTGACCGGGAGCGGCCGGTGGTCCTCGTGCTCGACGAGTACGACCGGGTGACCGACGCGGAGGTCGCCGAGCAGTTGGAGTTCGTCCTGCATCACGCCGGCCGCGGTCTACGCCTCGTTCTCGTCACACGCAACGAACCACTGCTTCCGTTGCATCGCTACCGGGCGGCCGGTGACCTGACGGAGATCCGATCCGCCGAACTGGCCTTCACCCCGGAAGAAGCCGCCGCGCTGCTGGAGTTGCACGGTTTGAGCCTCCCGGTCCAGGCAGCGCGGACCCTGGTCGACCGCACCCGGGGCTGGGCCGCCGGTCTGAGCCTGTCCGCCCTGGCCGCCCGGGAGAGCTCCGACCCCGAGCACTATCTGAAGGAGTTCGAGGCGGACCGCAGCACGGTCGCGGACTTCCTGCTGGCCGAGGTCCTCAAGAGGCAGACGCAGGAGACACAGGACCTCCTGCTGCGCGTCAGCGTCCTCAAGCGTTTCTGTCCCGAGCTGGCCAACGCGCTGACCGGCCGGGTCGATGCCGAGCCCATCCTGGCCGGGCTGCACCGCGAGAACGCGTTCGTCGAGCGTCTCGGGCACTCGTGGTACCAGCTCCATCCGCTGTTCGGGGAGATACTGTGCGCACATCTGCGCGTTCGCCTGCCCGGGCTGGAACCGGAACTGCACCGACGGGCCGCACAGTGGCTGCATCGTCACGGCTTCCTGCCGGAGACACTCGCCCACAGCGCCGCCGCGGGTGACTGGGACCTCACCGCCGGTGCCCTGGTGGACGATCTCGCGATCGGACTGCTCTTCACCGGGCCGGACTCGGACGACCTGGCTCGGTTGTTCTCCGACATGGGGCCCGCAGCGAGGAGCCCGGCCACCTTTCTCGTACGGGCCGCCCAGGAGCTGGTTCGGCACGACCTCGATCACGGCCTGGCCAGCCTGCGTCACGCCGAGGAGCAGCTCGCCGACGACGCCCACGACGCGGCGGCCGCGCGGCTGAGCTGCGCGCTGCTGGAGGCCCTGGCCGCCCGGCTGACCGGTTGTCCCCCGGAGGCGGAGAAGGCCGCCGAATCGGCCGCGGGACTACGGCAGGAGGTTCCGGTTCACCTCCTGGACCGGCATCCGGAACTCACCGCCCTCCTGATGACCCATGTGGGCGCAACGCTGCTGTGGGCCGGGCGCTTCGAGGACGCGCGTGCCGTCCTGACCGGCGTGGTCTCAGCTCCCGGCGGAACCGCCGCCGAGCTGCCCCGGGAGGAGGCGATGGGGCACCTGGCCCTGCTCGACTACATGAACGGCTGGCCCGGCCGGGCGGAGCGCAAGGCACTGGCCGCGGTGGCCGGGGCGGGCCGTCCCGGTGCGCCCCGGACGTCCGGTTCCGGAATCGGACGGCTGGTCCTGGCCGCGGTCGCGGTCGACCGCGACGAACTGGGCCGGGCACAATCCCTCATCGACGAGACGGCCGGGCTGCACTCCGGAACGCGTGATCCGGTTATGGCGGCGGGACACGCACTTGCCGCAGCCCGCCTGCTGCTGGCCAGGGGGAAGGTGCGAGCCGCTGTCGAGGCGGCGGACCCGGCCGTCCGCGCCGCCGTGTCGTCCCCGTGGGCGACCAGCCACGAAGCGCTCGTCACCTCGGCCGCCCATCTGGCCGAGGGCCGGCCGGACGAAGCCGCAGCGGTGCTCCGGGTCGTCTCCGGTGACCAGCCCGTGTGCGCCGTGGAGGCCGCGGCGATCCAGCTCGCCGCACGACGTCCCGCGGCAGCCTTCGACCTGCTCGACAGCGTCCAGGCCGAGGGACGCACCGGTCCGGCGGTGACGGTGAGGGCAGCGCTGGTGAGAGCCCGGGCGGCGGACGCGACGGGAGACGGAGGCACCGCCCGCAAGCTCGTGGCACAGGCGCTGCTCGACGCCCGGCGTGAGCGGCTTCGCCGGCCGTTCCTGGACGCCGGAGCCTGGCTCCGTCCCCTCTTGGCCACCGCTCCGCTGCACGATCTGGCGGCGGGCTGGCTCACGCCCTCCCCGGCGCCTCACGGCGAGCGCACCCGACCGCAGTCACCGCCCGCACCCCTCGTCGCCGTGGAGCTGAGCGCGCGCGAGCACGACGTACTGGACCGGGTGGCCCGGATGATGTCGACGGAGGAGATCGCCGCCGATCTCTGCCTGTCGGTGAACACGGTGAAGACCCACCTGAAAAGCGTCTACCGGAAGCTGGCGGTGAACCGGCGAGGCGAAGCGGTACGCCGCGCACGCGACCTCCGGGTGCTCTGAGGCGCCGGCGCTGTGCGGCATCCGCAGCCCACTCCCCCGGACCGGGCGGGGCCCCCGGAACTCCCCCCTCCTGGGTGAGGCGCGCGGGTTGCACCTCGGGTGCCATGAGAACAGTCGGCGAGGGGTACGCCGGCGCAGTCCCGGCACGCCCCACGGCGTAGCGGGCCGACTCGGCGAGGTGGACACCGTGAAACGCTGGCGGGCTCTGATCGTCCTGGGTGCGGCCCAGTTCCTGATGGTCCTGGACACGTCCGTGATGAACGTGTCCATCAGTCAGCTGGTCGAGGACTTCGACACGGAGGTCACCGCCATCCAGGCGGTCATCACCCTGTACGCACTGGTCATGGCCGCCTTCATGATCATCGGCGGCAGGCTCGGCGACATCGTGGGGCGCCGCCGCATGTTCCTGCTCGGGATGGTCGTCTACGGCGTCGGGTCCGCCATCACGGCCGTGTCACCCACGCTGTGGGTCCTCATGCTGGGCTGGTCCGTCATCGAAGGGCTCGGTGCTGCCATGGTGCTGCCGGCCATGGCGGCCCTCGTCGCGGAGTCCTACCGCGGACGCGACCGGGCCACCGCCTACGCGGTCATCGGCGGGCTCGCCGGTGCGGGGATCGCGGTCGGCCCGTTGCTGGGCGGCTGGGTGACGACGTATCTGACGTGGCGGCTGGTCTTCGCCGGGGAGGTCGTGGTCGTCCTGGCGGTGCTGCTGTGCCGCCGGGTGATCGCGACGCCCGTCCCGGGCGGGCCGCGCCCCCGGCTGGACGGGATCGGTGCGCTTCTGTCCGCCGCCGGACTCGGGCTGGGCGTCCTCGGGGTGCTGCAGAGCAGCACCTGGGGATGGGTGCAGCCGCGCAACCCTCCCTTCACCGTCCTCGGCTTCGCCCCGACCCTGTTCGTCGTGGGCGCCGGGGTCGCCGTCCTGGCCGTCTTCCGGTGGTGGGAGCGTCGGCGGGAGCATGCGAGCGCCGATCCGCTCGTGCACCTGTCGCTGCTGGGCCGACCCGTACTGCGGTCGGGACTGCTGACGCTGCTGAGCCAGAACCTCATCCTGCTGGGACTGTTCTTCGCCATTCCGCTGTATCTGCAGGTGGTGCAGGGGTTCGACGCCTTCGAGACAGGCCTGCGTCTGCTCCCGGTGTCCGCGACCATGCTGGTGACCTCTTTGTGCGCGTCCTCGCTGGGGCGCGTGGTGGGGCCGCGTCGGGTGGTCCGGGTGGCCTTGACCACTCTGGTTGCGGCCATCGTGTGGCTGCTGGCCACGATCGACCCGGCCATCGACGACGCGCAGTTCGCGGGTGCCATGGCCGTGCTCGGCGTGGGGGTCGGCCTGCTCGCCTCGCAGCTGGGCAACGTCGTGCAGTCCGGGGTCGGCGAGGAGGAACGCAGTGAGGCGGGAGGGCTGCAGTTCACGGCACAGAACCTGGGCTCCGCGCTGGGGACCGCACTCATCGGGTCTCTGCTCATCGGCGCGCTGGCCCATGCTTTCACCACGCGGGTGGAGGACAACGGGCGGCTGTCGGAGGAGACCCGTGAGCAGGTCGGCGTCGCCCTGGAGGCCGGGATCACCTTCGTGTCCACCGATCAGGTGCGTTCGGCGGCCGAGCGTGCAGGGCTGCCACCGTCCGAGGTCGACGCCGTCGCGGACTCCTACGCGTCCGCGCAGCTGCAAGGTCTGAAGGCGGCGGTCCTGGCCACCGGCGGCATCGCCCTGGCCAGTTTCCTGGTCACACCGCACCTGCCGACCGCCCGGGAGAACCGGCCGCGCGAGCGGGCTGCCGAGGCGGCGGCCGGGACGTCCGGCTCTTCCCGCTGAGTCCGCGGGGAGCTGTTCATGCCCAGGACCACAACCGCCCCCTCCACCCGCAGCAAGCGCCGCGCGGAACGCCGGGCCGGCGCGGACTACACGGGTGGTGTCTACGGTTCCATGCTCGCGGCCTCCGTGGTGGCCGGTGCCGGTGCTCTCGGTTCCTTCCCCCGGGCTGAGCTGGTCGTGCTGCTCCTGCTGACCGGGGTGGCGTTCTGGGTCGCGCACGTGCACGCCCAGCTGTTCGGGGCGCGTCTGGCACAACGGGTGCCGGACCGCCGCCTCGTTCTGCAGGTGTGCCGTGACGAGTGGCCCATCGTCAAAGCCGCGATCCCGCCGGCCGCCGCGGTGGCGGTCAGCCCGCTCCTGGGACTGGATGTCCGAGGCGCCCTCTGGCTGACTCTGTGTGTCGCCGTGGCCGGTCAGATCGGCTGGTCGGTGGCAGCGGCCCGCCGTGCCGGTGCCTCGCCCCGGCTCATGGCCGTCACCGCGTCGGTCAATCTGCTGCTCGGCCTGCTCATCGTCGCCTTCAAGATCGTGCTGAAGCACTGAGTCCCGCGTCCGTCGCCCGGCGGGTCACCTCCTTCGGGTGAGGACCGGGCCGGGACGGAGGCGGACGATTGGCACCAAGGGCGCCGTCCGCCTGTCCCGGGCATCTGTGGGAGGACAAGCTCGTGCGCTACGAGATCCGCGTCGAGGGACACCTGTCGGAAACGCTGGCGAAGGCCTTTCCGGAGCTGGGCCATGTGGTCATGGCCGGCCAGACCGTCCTGTTCGGGCATGTCGTGGACGAAGCGCACTTGTACGGGCTGCTGGCTCGCTGCCAGTCACTGGGACTGCGTGTCGTGGAGATGCGGCCGGTGCCGGAGTGATGTGACCGGCCCGTGTGCCCGCTCGTCTGCCATCTGGGTCAACTTCACCATCCCGGACGGGCACTGACCGCCCATCAGATCAATGGTCAGTGCCTGTATCAAGGAACCGGCGCCGTCACCGCGCTCTCCGGCTCACCGGCAGATCACCCTTGGCGGGTGACCCTGGCACCCGGCGGCAGGCGGGAGTCTGGAGCCGGCAGAGCTGCGCAGGCGCCCTGTCACACCCCTTCGGACACCGCCCCGCAGGCGGTCCCGAAGCGACAGCTTCACGCGAGGAGGAGCCATGACCATGTCGCGTGGTCCGACACCGCTCCCCGGGCAGGAACACCGGTCCGACACGGCGGTCCTCGCTCCGGCGTCCGGCACGGCCTACGGGCTGGAACGACTGGGCCGTTCATGGACCTGGCTCATGGGCTCGGCCGTCGCGACCTTGGTGCCGGGCGTCTTGATCCTCGTGTGGCCGGAGGCGACCCTGCATGTCCTGGCCGTCCTCGTGGGGTTGTACCTGCTGGTGAACGGGACGTTCCGATTCGTGGCCGTCTTCGGCCGGGAGGAGCACGGCGAACGGCTTTCGGGGCTCCTGCTTGCCGTGGTGTACGTGCTGGCCGGAGTGCTGTGCCTGCGCGAGCCGCTGCAGACGATCACCGTACTCTCGCTGGTCACCGGCGTGGTCTGGCTGGTGTCCGGGATCCTCACCCTCTACACGGCCATCGTCGCCGAGGACCTGCCGCACCGCGGCGTCGTCCTGGGGGCCGCGGTGCTGGGCATCGTCGCGGGGGTCGTGGTGCTCGCCCTGCCCATGGAGTCCGCCCGTGCCCTGACGCGGTTGCTCGGCCTGTGGCTCGTCCTGCTCGGCCTGGCCGAGACGGCGGTCGCCCTGGCGTGGCGGGCGGCGCTCCGGAAGACGCTCACGGCGGGACCGCACGCCCCCTCGGAGGCTGCTTGACACCCTGCCCCGGCGCTGCGGAAGCGCCGGGCCCGTGCGATGCCCCACCTCCGTCGCCCTGAGCGGCGACGACCGCAGCGCCCCGGGCCGCGCACGGGGAACCACGCGGAAGGCCCCCCATGAATCCGGCCACGACCCCTGACTCCCCGCACTCCGGCGAAGCCGCGAACGCCAAGCACGTCATGACCGCCGAAGAACGGGCGGAGTACGAGCGGCTGCGCCGCCACGCGGCCGCACGCCACCGGCGGGCACGGTCGGCCGGATCCTCCGTCCTGCTCCTGCTGGCCCTGCTGCTCGCGCCCCTGGCCGTCGTCGCGGCCTGGGTGCACGACACGGTCTCCGACACCGGCAGATACGTGGAGACCGTCGCGCCGCTGGCATCGGCGCCGCCCGTGCAGGACGTGGTGATCAACCGGATCACGGACCGCGTGGTGGAGAACGTCGACGTCCAGGCGGTGACGGACTCGCTCGTCCGGACCCTTCAGGACGCCGGAGCACCGCCCCGCGTCATCGCGGGGGCCGAGTCCCTCGAGGGTCCGCTGCGCAATGCGGTGAGGACGGTCGTGGACCGCACCGTCACCCGCGTGATCACCAGTGACGCCTTCCAGGAGGTGTGGGAGGGCGCCAACCGGCGCTCACACGCCGCGGTGGTGAACATGCTCACCGGTGACCGCGAGGGTGCCGTGGGGGCGGTGAACGGCACCGTCCAGCTGGATGTGGGAGAAGTCGTCGACCAGGTGCAGCAACGGCTCGTCGACGCGGGCTTCGAGAAGGCCGCCGCGATCCCGGACACCGATCGGACGGTCACCCTGTTCGAGACCGAGCAACTGGGCAAGGCGCAGGACGCGATGCGGCTGCTGGACATCGTCGGCACCTGGCTGCCCGTCCTCACCGTCGTGCCGGCCGCGCTCGCCGTCTGGACCGCTCCCGCACACCGGGTCATGCTGATGATCACCGCCACGGGTGTCGGCGTGATGATGGTGGGGCTGCTCGTCGCGCTGGCCCTGGTGCGGCGCGTCTATCTGGACTCGGTGCCGCCGGAGGCGCTGCCCGCCGATGCGGCGGCGACCATCTACGACATGTTCGTCCGCTTCCTGCGCGACAGCACTCTCACCTTGCTGGTCGTCTCGGTGATCATCGCGCTGGTGGCGTACCTCTACGGTCCGGGGCGCCTGGCCCGCGGCGTGCGGACGGCGGCCCACCGGGGCACTACGGCCACCGGCAGGGCGCTCGAGAACGCGGGAGTGCGCACCGGTGCCGTGGGACGCCGGCTGGCCGGCCACCGGCAATGGATCACCGGTGGGGTGATGGCGGCCGCCGCTCTGGCCCTGGTGCTCTGGAACCATCCCACCGTCGGTGCCGTGGCGCTCGTCCTCGGTGTCGCTCTGGCCGTGCTGATCATTCTGGCGGTCCTCGCGACGGCGGCCGGACCCGCCGAGCCGGCAGCGGAGCAGGCCGAGCGGCGGGCGGTTCCGTGAGTCATGACGTGAAACCCGGCCTCGGAGTCAGGGCCGTCGGGCGCAGGACAGCGCGGATCGCCGCGATCCTGCGGTCCGGACCGAGGCGGCCGGATCGGCTGGCGGAGCCTGCTGCCGGGAGCGGTGCTGACCGGTGTCGGTACGGTTCTGCTGAGCATGGCCGCGCGCGTGCTGGTGCCCACGGCCATGGAGCGCAGCCGCACCGGAACACCACCTCCTTCTCCGGCCGTTCACGAACCGCCGGGACGATGGTCGGTGTCCGCGAGCCGCGACAGAACTGCGGCGTCGGGGCCGTACGGTCGGATCCCGTGACCGAGGAGGACTGCCGATGCGCAGCGTGACCTATTCGATGAGCGTCTCACTCGACGGTTACATCGTCGGGCCGGACGGCGGTTTCAACTGGACGGTGCCCGACGAGGAGGTCTTCCGCTTCTGGATCGACGAGATCCGAGACGTCGGCGTCCATCTGCTGGGGCGACGGCTGTACGAGACGATGCTGTACTGGGAGACCGCCGACCAGGATCGCTCGCTCGACGAGGCGGAGCTCGAGTGGGCCGCGCTCTGGAAGCCGCTCCCGAAGGTGGTCTTCTCCACCACACTGTCGGCGGTGCAGGGCAACGCCCGCCTGGTCCCGGGTGGCCTGGCGGAGGAGATCGAGCGGTTGCGGGCCGAGCCGGCGGAGGGCGACATCGCCATCGGCGGCGCGACGCTCGCCGCAGAGGCGGCCGCGTCGGGTCTGATCGACGAGTACCGGGCCATGGTCTACCCGGTGCTGCTCGGCGGAGGTACCCCGTTCTTTCCCCGGCACGAGCGCCGGGTCGATCTCGAACTCGTCGAGACCCGCACCTTCGGTTCGAGAGTCGTCTACCTGCGGCACCGCGTGGCGCGCTAGATGTATTGATCACGAGCGTTGTTGACACCGGCCGGGCCGGTGAGGCAGCCGGGCCGTTCACCCGAACAGGCCCCTCCGCGCTGTGCCGGCGCTGCCTCTGCGGTGTCCTGGACAGAGCAGTCGTCCGTCCCATGGGGGAAGCATGTACGAGATGTACCCCGGCCTCGATGAACCCGGCACGTCCTTTGTCTGGCACGTGAAGGCGAAGAACGGCACCGTAGCCCTCTGCGGCCTGACGCTCGAACCGAGCGCGGCGAAGCCGGTGGACACGGATCGCCATTGCCCGTCGTGCATGACCTCCTTCGGCCACCTCGTCGACCAGCGCGGCTAGGTGTGCTGTTCGGGCAGGTTGGTGACGCGGCCGGCTGGGGTGCGGCCGAGGCGGCCGACGATCGGATCCGGCCCCGCCAGGAGCAGGCGGTCACCCCTTCGACCGGTGCGGAGACGCTGAGCACCGCGCCCGAGGCAGCGGTCGGGTTCGTCACCCCGTAGCGGGCCGTGGTGACGAAGAGGCGGTGGTCGCCGGGGTGCAGGCACACCGACGTGGGGTGCGGGGCGGGCACCGTCAGGGTGGTGAGCAACCGGCCGTCGGGATGGTAGCGGCGGACCGTTCCCGCACCCCATGTGGCGAACCCACAGACAGTCCTCCGCGTCGACGGTCATTCCGTCGGGGCCGCCCTCCCCCTGGCGCAGCCGGGCGAAGACCTCAGGGCCGTCGGAGAGGTCGCCCGGTCCCGGGTCGACCCGGCAGCGGAAGATCGTGCCGGCGGCCGTGTCGGCGAAGTACACAGTCGTGCCGTCGGCGGTGAAGGCCGGCCCGTTGACGATGGTCAGGCCGTCGAGGACGCGTACCACCCTGCCGTCGAGGTCCGTTCGGTAGAGCGAGCCCGTGCCGCGCATGCCGTCGTAGGCCATGCTGCCCGCCCAGAAGCGGCCTGCCGGGGCCGCACACACCGTCGTTCATCCGGCTGGGGAGGCGGGTGCGGTCCTCGGGGCGGTCGAGCCACTGCGGTGTGCCGTCGGCGGAGAGCAGTGCGATGCCCGTGCCGGCCGCGGCGATCCACGTGCCCGGCCGGTCCGCCACCGGGGTGACGGCACCCAAGGGGACGTCCAAGCGGGCGAGTTGTCAGTCCGTGGCCGGGGCGGTGGTGTACTCCTCGTCGGTGACGGGTGTCAGCCAGTGCACGACGTCGTGATCCGCGTCGCCCTCGTTGATGGCCAGGTGGACCATGAGCCGGTTCGGCGCGGCGCCGTGCCAGTGCTCCTCGTCCGCCTCGAAGAGGACGCGGTCGCCTGGACGGATGATCTCGACCGGCCCGCCCCGGCGCTGGCACAGACCGACCCCTTCGGTGACGAAGACGGTCTGGCCGAGCGGGTGGCGGTGCCAGTGCGTGCGCGCGCCGGGCATGAAGTGCACCAGGGCGGCGGTGACCCGGGAGGGGGACGGTGCGGCGGCGACGGCGTCGATGTAGACGTCACCGGTGAACCAGTCGGCCGGGCCCTTGACGGTGTCGATCGAGCTTCGGGTGATCTGCAAGATCCGTTTCCTTCTCCGTGAGCAACAGGGATGAGCGGCGGGTGTGCGGCGCGTGCGGGCCGACGTGTGTGGGCCGTCGGCGCGGACGGTCGGGTCAGGGCTTGAGGAGGGTCTTGATGGCGCGGCGCTCGTCCATGGCCCTGTAGCCCTCGGCGACCTGCTCCAGGGGCAGGGTGAGGTCGAAGACCTTGCCCGGGTCGATGCGGGAGGTCAGGACGCGGTCGATCAGGTCGGGCAGGTAGCGCCGTACGGGGGCGGGGCCACCGCGCAGGCCGACGTGGGAGAAGAACAGCTCCTGCCCGTCGATCGCCACTTCGTGAGGGACGCCGACGAAGCCGACGCTGCCACCCGGCCGGGCCGAGTGCAGGGCCTGCCGCATGGCTTCGGCGGTGCCGACGCACTCCAGGACCGAGTCGGCGCCGGTCCCGCCGGTCATCTCCTTGATGAGGGCGACACCCTCGTCGCCTCGCGCGGTCACGATGTCCGTGGCGCCGAACTCCAGGGCGAGCTTCTGCCGGGACGCGTGGCGGCTCATCGCGATGATCCGCTCCGCGCCGCTCTCCTTCGCCGCGATCACCGCGCACAGGCCGACCGCGCCGTCGCCGACCACCACGGCGGTCGAGCCGGGCCCGACCTCGGCGGCTTCGGCGGCCCACCAGCCGGTGCCCATCACGTCGGAGACGGCCAGCAGACCGGGCCAGAGGTCCTCGTCCGGCACCTCGTCGGTGGCGACCAGGGTGCCCTGGGCGTTGGGGATGCGGACGTACTCGGCCTGGCAGGTGCTCATGAACTCGCGGTTCAGGCAGTTGGACTGGAAGCCGTTGCGGCAGTTGGCGCAGGTGTTGTCCGAGGTCGCGAACGAGCCGACGACGAACTGGCCCGGCTTGACCGCGGTGACGTCGGCTCCGACCTCCTCCACGAAGCCGACGTACTCGTGGCCCATCGGGTGCGCCCGGTCGGTCGGCTCGAGGCCGCGGTAGGGCCACAGGTCCGAGCCGCACACACAGGTGACGGCCGTGCGGATGATCGCATCGCTCGGCGCCAGGATCTTCGGGTCGTCCAGGGTCTCGAAGCGCACATCGCCGGGGGCGTGTATCACTGCTCCGCGCATGGGGGATTTCCTCACGTTCGTCGAAGGGGCAGGGCCCGGAGGGGCCCGCGGGCGGCAAAGCCGGGGTGCAGAGACCGGACCGGGCGCACAGGGAAGCCGTCGCGTCTTCACGCGCTGCCCTGCCGGTGCCCGTCGGCGCGGCGGCGTCGCCCCGGGGGATGCCTCTGCTCCAGGTAACCGCTTCTCCCGGCGGCCGACGAGGCACCAGTGAAAGGTGTACTGCCAGTACATCCCTCCCACCGCGCGCAGGCCGTACGGTCGAAGACATGGACAACCGTGAGGAGGTCCGCGAGTTCCTCACCTCGCGGCGAGCGAAGATCACTCCGGAACAGGCCGGCCTGCCCGGCGGTTCCCGACGGCGTGTGCCCGGGCTGCGCAGGAGCGAGGTCGCAGCGCTGGCCGACATGAGCGTGGAGTACTACGCGAAGCTGGAGCGCGGCAATCTCGCCGGCGCCTCCCCGGCCGTCCTGGAAGCCGTGGCCCGCGCCCTGCAGCTGGACGACGCCGAACGCGCTCATCTTCTCCACCTGGCCCAGGCCGCCGACGGCTCCGACGCCCTCACCCGTCCCCGGCGCCGCAGCACGAGCCGGCCGTGGACACCCCGCAGCAGCCTGCAGTGGACGCTCGACGCGATCACGGCCGGGCCGGCATTCGTGATCAACGGCCGGCTGGACATCCTGGCCGCCAACTCCCTCGCCCGCGCCTTCTATTCGGACCTGCTCGCAGGCGCGGACAACCGACGGAACCTGGCCCGCTTCAACTTCCTGGACCCGGCTTCCCGCCGGTTCTACCCCGACTGGGACCGGTTCGCCGACATGGCGGTGGCCATCCTGCGCCGGGAGGCCGGCCGCGACCCCCGCGACAAGGACCTGCACGACCTCATCGGGGAGCTGTCCACCCGCAGCGAGGACTTCCGCACCCGCTGGGGCGCCCACGACGTCCGCCGCCACGGGACCGGCACCAAGCGGTTCTGCCACCCCGCGGTCGGTGACCTCACCCTCGCCTACGAGTCCCTGGACCTGGCCGCCGAGCCCGGCCTCAGCATGACCATCTACACGGCCGAACCCGGCTCCCCGTCGGAAGAGGGCCTGCGCCTGCTCGCCTCCCTGGCCGCCACGGAGGACATCAGCCGGACAGCGCGGAACCCCACCACCTGAGAGCACCGCACCAGCCCCTCAGGTTCCGATCGGGGAACGCCTGCTGACTTGTCGTCCGGGTCGCCGTCGTGGGATGCGCTTCGGGTCGGGCATGCGCGATCATGCCCGGATGAACGCTCGTTTCGTCGGCATCTCCGAACTGACCGAAGTCCCGTCCGTGGCGGTCGTCGTCGATGTCATGCGCGCCTGCACGGTGGCTGCATGGGCCTTCGGCCGGGGGGCGGAGCGGATCGTTCTCGCCGAGTCGCTGGACGAAGCCCTGGCACTCAAGGCCCGGCACCCGGACTGGGTCGCGCTCAAGGACGGTCCGCCCGCTCCGGGGTTCGACACCGTCAACTCGCCCGGTCTGCTGCGGTCATTCGATCTCGGCGGACGCACCGTGGTGCAGAAGACCACGGCCGGGACGGTCGGCGCCCTTGCGGTCAAGGAGGCGTCGCTGGTGCTGTGCGCCGGGTTCGTCGTGGCGGAGGCGACGGCTCGGCTCCTGCGGACACGCGCTGATGGCAGTGTCACGTTCGTCGTCACGGGCGAGGGTGGGCAGGCCGATGAGGATCTGGCGTGCGCTCAGTACATCGCCCGGAGAGCCGTCGAGGCAGGGACGGATCCAGCTGACTACCTCCGCCGCGCCGGGAGTTCGCGCGCTGCCGCCGAGCTGGCGCAGGGCGTGCGTCAAGGAGTCCATCGCGATGACGTCGACCTCTGTCTCGAGCTCGACCGGTTCCCCTTTGCCATGGTGGCGGCCCTGGAAGGCCCGCTCATGGTCCTCCGCCCGTGTGCCGTGCCTTCACCGGCCGACGAGCCTTCCATCTGACCGCTCCCGCGACCGGCCGAGCGGGGTGATCAGCGTTCCCGATCCCCGTCCGCCGAACGTTGCCCGGCGCCGACGGGCCCGGGGCATCGGAGACGCGGCCTCGCCCGATCAGTGCCCGGCGGCTGCCTTCACCAGGGCGACCGTCACGCCGATCGCCGCGTCCAGCAGCCCCGCCACCACCGCCGCCACCACGCCGCCGCCCATGCGCAGCCCACCGAGGCACCCCCACAGGAAGAGGGAGACGACGCCCACTCCCGCCGCCGTCAGCAACGCGGCGTGCAGACTGAGGACGTCCAGCGCGGCCAGAGCGATCAGCACGGCCGGACCCACCGCACAAGACAGGAGCGGGCTGCTGACGTACAGCATGCGGCGCAGCTCACGGCCCGTGGCGAGGCGGCGGTGGACGGTGCGGTGCGCCTGCTGGTCGGCGACGAACGCGGCGAGCCACAGGCCCAGCGCGGTCGTCAGGACGGTGGCGACGGCACCGGGAGAACCCACCTCACCGAAGGACAGACCCACCACCACGGCGATCATCGTGATGGTCGCGTAGATCCGCTCCTTCAGCCGGTCGGCCAGTACCCCGGCCTCCACACCAGGCGGCACATCCGCTCGACGGTCGTCCACCACCTGACGCCCCTCACCTGTGGTCCTCGCGGCAGCCGCGGTACACGTACGCCGGTCACCACATCAGCATGCCTCCCAGGGATGCGGGCCCGCCGCTTCCACGCCGGACCCGGAGGAGGCTTCGCCGCGAAACGGGTAGCGGGCCGGGCTGTGCTCGGGCAGGCTGACCTGCATGGTCTCGGTGGTGCAGAACGTGGCGATCGACTGTTCGGATGCCTATGAACTGGCTTGCTTCTGGAGCGAGGTGACGGGTTGTCCGCTGCCCGAGCGGAGCGGACCTGGCGATCGGGAGACTCAGGTGATGCTTCCGGAGGGTCCGCTGCTGTACTTCAACCAGGTGCCGGAGCCCAAGACGGTCAAGAACCGGATCCACTTGTGTCTGCGTCCGACGACCTCGCGCGAGGAGGAGATCGAGCGGCTGCTGAAGCTGGAGCCACTTTCGTCACTGATCGCCGGGATCCGGACGGCGCGGGCTGGGCGGTACTCGCCGACCCTGAAGGTAATGAGTTCTGCGTTCTGCGCAGCGAGTCCGATCGCGTGACAGCCTGACGGACGCCGGGCCGGCCCCAGCTCGGCCCGGCGAGCCAGCCCGCCCGCCCCCGTTCCCCGACCCGCCCGTCGAACCGCCCCGCCCGGCGATTACGGGCTCACTGGGTTCGGGAGTCCAGGTACTGCTTGACGCCCGGCGCGGTGTGGGCCTCTTCCACGTTCACCGCGGCTCCCACCGCCTTGGCGTCCGGCTTGTGCACATAGGTGGAGGTGCTCGCGGGCCGGGCCTTGTCGGAGAAGTTCTGCGCGGTGCCGAGGCCGACGTCGACGGCGGACTGGGAGCGGTGGGCCTTGACGACGTCCTCGCGGGCCAGGCTGCCGCTCTCGCAGGCTTTCTCCAGGTCACGCCCCATCAGCTGAGCGGCGTTGTAGCCGGAGAGCACGCCGGAGTCGACCGGGGAGTCCGGGTACTTCTTCTGGTAGGAGGCGACCATCTTGCGCACCCCGGCCAGGTCGGAGCTGACCGCGGGCGCGGCACTGACCACGTTCAGCATGGCCGCCAGGGCGGGGGCGGCCGGTGTCTTCATCAGCTGCGGGGCGTAGCCGGGAGCGCTGCTGACGACCGGCACCTTCAGGCCGCGCGATGCCGCGACCCCGACCAGTGAGGCCGTCTGGGCCGGTCCGGCGCTGATCAGGATCGCCTTGACGCCCTCCTTGCGCAGGGCCGAGACCTGCGCGGACAGATCGGTGTCCGTTGCCTTGATCTTCTGGCCGGCGACCTTCAGACCGGCCTTCTTCGCGGCCCACTGCGAGCCCTCCAGCGCGTTCGCGCCGTAGTCGCCCTCGAAGTGGACGTGGCCGATCGTGTCGCCCTTCGCGAGTCCCTTGGTGCGGGTGAGGAAATCGACGGCGGCGATCATGTCGATGTCATACGTGGTGCCCACCACCTGGACGGAGTCGCGGTCGAGCAGGGAAGCGGCCCAGGCCTGCGGGAAGGTGAGCACCTTGTCCCGTTCGATGTCGTCGAGCAGCGCGGCCATCACGGGTGAACCGATGACCTGGGGCAGCGCCACGACGTCCGTGGAGAGGTCGGCGTAGGCGGTGACGGCCTTCTGGACGTCGTAGCCGTGGTCCTTGACGACGATCTCCACGCGCCGGTCACAGATGCCGCCGCGGGCGTTGATCTCGTCCGCCCACATCTGCTGGGCCTGCACGATGCTCTTTCCGAGGGTGGCGTAGGGGCCTGTGAGGTCGGTCAGCGCGCCGAGTCTGATGGTCTTCCCGGTCACTCCGGGGCCGGTCTTGATGCCGTCGGCGCCGTCGCCGGTGCTCCCGGAGGAGTCCGCCTTGGAGCTGCATCCGGTGGCGGCGAGCAGCAGGGCCGCGAGGGCCGTGGCCAGGAGCGTCCTGGTGTGTGCGCGGTGCGTCGGGTGGTGCGTGGGTTTCACGGGGTGGGCTCCTTGGCTCGTGCGGTGGACGCGGGTGAGGGTGATGCAGGGCCGGCCTTCATGGGGGGTGGGGCGGCTCGGCGGGTGCCGAGGCGTGCCCGCAGGCGGCGGGCCAGGCCGTGCAGGCCGTCGGGGGCGAAGAGGAGGATCAGGACGATCGCCGCTCCGTAGAGGTAGCGGGCGGCCTCGGTGGGGCCGACCGTTCCGTCGGTGGTGCCGGGGGCGGCCACCAGCGGGAGTTCGGCGGCGTAGCGGGTCATCAGCAGGGGCAGCGCCGTGACGAAGACCGCGCCCGCCGTGGCTCCGGCCACCGATCCGAGTCCGCCGATGACGATCATGGCGAGGTAGTCGACCGACAGGACGAGGCCGAAGTAGTCGGGCACCACACGGCGGAACGAGAGGGCGAGCAGCACCCCGGCCAGGCCCGCGTACATCGACGAGACGACGAAGGCCGCCGAGCGGTGGCGCGAGACGTCGACGCCCATCACCGCGGCCGCGGTCTCGCTGTCGCGCAGCGCCGCCAGGGCGCGTCCGGCACGGCCGCGGAGCAGTCCACGGGCGGTGAACCAGGTGAGCGCGAAGAGGGCGATTCCCAGGTACCAGAGTCGTTCCTCGGCGCCGAACGGCACGCCCAGCACGGTCAGTTCGGAGTCCGCGGAGAAGGAGAAGCCGCCCAGTTCCAGCGGGGGCACCGAGCGGCCGTTGAAGCCGCCGGTGACGGAGTCCGCGGTGAGCAGGACGTGGTGGCCGAGGAAGACCAGGGCCAGGGTCGCGACGCCCAGGTAGATGCCGCGCACCCGGCCGGCGACAGGGCTGAAGAGTCCGCCGGCGGCCCCGGCGAGCAGGACCGCGAGCACGGCCGCCACGGCGGTCGGCAGGCCGGGGCCGGGTTCACCGGCCAGCCACACGTAGCCGTAGGCGCCCACGGCCAGGAAGAAGGCGTGGCCGAGGGAGAGTTGGCCGGCTGTGCCGGACAGCAGGCCCAGGCCCACCGCCCCTATGGCCGCCGCCATCGAGAACAGGCCGATGCGCAGCCAGAACGCGTCGAGGTAGAAGGGCAGCGCGCACAGGACGGCGACGACCGCGAAGGTCCGGCCGAGGCGGACGGCACGGGTGCGGGAGAGTCGCTCAGACACGGACCGCCGCCTTTCCGCCGAACAATCCGGTGGGCCGCACCAGCAGCACCAGCACCATCACCGCGTAGGGAGCGACGTCGCCGAACCCCTCGCCCAGGACGTGCAGATCGGACTGGTAACCGGCGACGAGCGCCTCGGTCATGCCAATCAGCGCACTGCCCGCGAGGGCGCCGGGCGGCGAGGCCATCCCGCCGAGGATCGCCGCCGGGAACGCCTTCAGGGCGATCTGCCCCGTGGTGCGCTCCAGGCCGGGTGCGGGGAACGCGGCGAGGAAGACGGCCGCCAGTGCCGCCAGCGCCCCGGCCAGACACCAGGCCAGCATGCGGACCCGGACCAGCCGTACGCCCATCAGGGAGGCGGCCTCGACGTCCTCGGCCGCGGCACGCAGCGACAGACCCCAGGAGGTGTACCGGAACAGGGCGAAGACACCGGCTATGACCACGGTGGAGACCACGATCGCGGCGATACGGCTGTCCGCGACGGTCACCGGCCCCAGCCCGCTGACCGAGTCGCCCCAGGGGTCGCCGAGGGAGAGGAGGTCGCCGCCGATGCGCCGCGACAGGTCGGTGAGGACGAGGATGTCGACGCCGATGGTGACGATGGTCTGCACGTGCGCGGTGTGCGGATCCGCTCCTCCGCCTGCCTGGAGCAGGAAGCGGTCCATGGCTCCGGCCACGGCCGCCGTCACCAGGACGGACACCGCGAGGGCACCGGCGAAGCCGAGGTCGTCGTGGAGTACGGCGGTGAGGTAGCCGCCGAGCAGGAGCAGGGAGCCGTGGGCGAAGTTCATGACGCCGGACGCCTTGAAGATGATGACGAAGCCGAGGGCGACGAGGGCGTAGACCGCGCCGAGGGCGAGGCCGTTGAAGAGGTTGTCGAGGAGGTTGGTCATGCCGCGTCCTCCCGTTCGGCGCCGGTGCCGAGGTAGGCGCGGAGCACCTCGGGGTCGCTGCGGACCTCGTCCGGGGTGCCGTGTGCGAGGGCACGGCCGAAGTCGAGGACGGTGACCTCGTCGGCGAGCCGCATCACCAGGCCCATGTCGTGCTCCACCAGCAGGACGGACAGGCCGAGTTCGGCGCGTACGGCGTGCACGACCTCGACCGTGCGGGCGCGTTCGGAGGCGTTCATCCCGGCGACCGGTTCGTCGAGCAGCAGGACGCTGGGCTCCAGGCACAGGGCGCGGGCGAACTCCACGCGCTTGCGGTCGCCGTAGGAGAGCGGGGCGACCGGACTGTCGAAGTGGTCTGCCAGGCCGGTGAGTTCGGCTATCTCACGGGCCCGGGCGAGGTGTTCGCGTTGTTCTCGCCGCGCGTGCGGCAGCCGCAGCGCGCCGGCGGCGAATCCGGCCCGGGTCAGGGCGTGGCGGCCGAGCATCAGGTTGTCGGCGACCGTGCCCTGGGTGGTCACGATGTTCTGGAAGGTGCGGGCCACGCCGAGGGCGGCGATGCGGTGCGGTGCGAGCCGGGTCAGTTCGGTGTCCCCGAGCCGTACGGTGCCGGTGGCCGGGCGGCACAGTCCCGAGAGCACGTTGAAGCAGGTGGACTTGCCCGCTCCGTTGGGTCCGATGAGTGCGTGGACGGAGCCCGGCGCGACGGTGAAGGACACCGCGTCCAGGGCGGTGAGCCCGGCGAAACGGACGGTCACGTCCGTGGCGACGAGTTCGGGCGGTGCGGTGGTGCGGGTGATCACGCGGCTCCCTGCCCCTCGGTGGTTCCGGCTCTCCGCGCGGTCCCGTCCCCTTCTTCGGTGGGCTCTCCCAGGTACAGCCGTTTCACGGCGTCCGTGCGGGCGAGTTCGTCGGCGGACCCGGAGAGCCGGACCTCGCCGACCTCCAGGACATGGGCGGTGTCGGCCAGAGACAGCGCCATGCCCGCGTTCTGCTCGACGAGCAGGACGGCGGTGCCCTGGGCGTTGATCTCGCGGACGACCTCGGCGATCCGGTGGACCATCTGCGGGGCGAGGCCCAGGGAGGGCTCGTCGAGCAGGAGCAGACGGGGTGCGGCCATGAGGGCCCGGCCGATGGCGAGCATCTGCTGTTCGCCGCCGGAGAGCAGCCCGGCCGCCTGCCGGGTGCGTTCGGCGAGGCGCGGGAAGAGCGTGAAGACCCTGTCCCGGGCATCGGCGACCTGGTCCGGGCGGCGCCGGCCGAGACCGAGGCCGCCGGAGCGCAGGTTTTCGTCGACGGTGAGACCGGCGAAGACACGGCGTCCCTCGGGGACCTGGACGACTCCGGCGCGCACGGCGGCGACCGGGTCGCGCCCGTCGAGTTCCGTGGTGCCGTAGCGGATACGGCCGGCCGTGACCGCGCCGCGGTGCAGGCGCAGGGTGCCCGACACCGCCCGCAGCAGGGTCGTCTTGCCTGCGCCGTTGGCGCCGAGCAGGGTGACGACCGTGCCGTGCGGGACGGTCAGGGACACGGAGCGAAGGGCGGACAGGGCGCGGCCGTAGGTCACGTCGAGGCCCTCGACGTGCAGGGCGGGCTCTTCGTCCGGTGGTGCTTCGGGCATCACGGCTCCTCGGATCCGTACCGTCGGGCACGGGCGCTTCGGGGGCAGGGCAGCTCACGACAGCACGGGCGCGGGTGGGCGGTACAGGTGTCCGGGCCGGGTGGCTGCGCGGTCCCAATACGGGTCGGCGGGGATTGTGCGGCTGCCCAGGGGCGGGGGGTGTACGGCGCGGCAGGATGCCGAGCGAAGGTGTTGGCCACCGGGAACGACGACACTTCGCGCGCCTCGACCTCGCCCGGGCCGACGAGGGTGGGCACCGCCGCAGGGCGTCGGTTGGTGAGCGGCCCACGCGGGCCTTCGGCGGT
>NZ_JBEOXI010000089.1:0-29127 GCF_040296465.1 Streptomyces sp. NPDC002130 | reverse complement strand
TGCCCGCCACCGCGTCCAGGTCGGCCCACGGCAGCGCGTGGAAGAGGGCCGGGGGCGGTGCGGTCTCGGCTGCGAGGCGGTGCAGCAGGGCGTGCCTGAGGTCGAGGCTCTCGGCGGCGAGGACATCCAGGACGTCCGGGTCCGCGGGCGGCGCGTCCCACCGCGTCTCGATCCGCGCGACCAGTTCCGTGCCAAGCGCGCCCGCCCGCAGGGGGCTGCCGTGATCGTCCAACTCGACGTAGGTGACGCCGCGCACGGGGTGGTGCAGGGCCAGGGCGGGGGCGGCTGGGCTGTCGTCCCGGTGGGCGGACACGCTCCTCCTCTGCCAGGCCGGATCCTGGAACACGGGGAGCGTGCGTGCGTCGGTCCGTTCGGCTCCGTCGTTCACGGGGCCGGTGATGCGCTGCGGTCCCGGCTCGTGCGCACCGGGGCCGGTGGTGCCGAGGCGGGCGACCCAGCGGGCCAGAGGCCGGTGCGGGGTGAGCGCTGAGCCGCCGGTCGCGGGTTCGCCGCTCATGCGGGACTCCCCAGCAGCGTCCTCAGCAGGCGTTCCACGCTCGGCCCCAGGGTGCTCGCCACGGCCGTCTGCCGGTCCGCTTCGACGCCGCCCAGGCATTCGTGGTGCAGGGCCAGCAGCTGCGCCCACGCCTGGTCGCCCCGCTCACGGACCCGGCCTGCCAGGTCGTCGGGGAACTCCCCTGTCCAGGCGAGCAGTTCGCCGGTGTTCACCGGGCCGTCGGTTTCCCAGCGCACCAGGAACTTCACCGCCCGCAGCGCCAGGGCGGCTTGGACCCGCGGATCGGACGACAGGCCGACCGGGGCGAGAACCCGCCTGGGGCCCGTCAGATGCGGCAGGCCGCGTTCGCCCGGGTCGAGGACGAGGTGGCGCTCGAAGTCGTAGAGGACGCTGTTCACCGTGAAGTCCCGTTGCAGGCTGTCGGCGACGAGGTCGGTGCCGGTGGCCGGGAAGGCGAAGCCGCCCGCACCCAGCCCCCGGTAGTCCATCAGCGGGGTCAGCTCGTCGTCGTCGAGGACGGTGCACACGAGGGTGTCGGGACTCACGGGGGTCCTCAGTTCGTACGTCTCACCGTCCTCCTCCAGCGTACGGCGGGCCAGTTCCGCGAAGCGTCCCGCCGGGGCGGTGCCCGTCAGGTCCAGGTCCCGGACCGCGTCCCGGCCGCGACCCGACAGCAGTTCGCGGGGTGCCCCGCCGCTCAGCCAGAGCTCGTGACCGGCGCCTCGCACCGTCCGGGCCAGTTGCGGGAGCACTTGCGACCAGGGGGCGGACCCGCCGGCCAGCAGGTCGTGCACGGCCGCCGGGAGACATCGGGACTGCCGGGCTGCGGGCACGACGAATTGCCTGTCCAGCCTGTCGTGAGGGAGCCGCTCGTCGCCGGGACCCGGAGGACGGAGTGCGGGAACAGCGCGCGGCGGGGGCGAGACGAGGCCGCCGTCGCCCTCCGTCAGCAGACGGTCGTGCGGGGCGCCCGCCGGTGTCCCCGGCTGCGGTGGCACATAGGCGAATCCCACGACACGGTCACCCCCCACCACATCGCCCGCCATGACCGGGCCGTCCGGGGCGCGGACCTCCTCGGCCGCCGGCGCGGGGGAGTACGGCGGGCAGTCGCGCCCGCAGTCGCAGCCCGCGTCCGGTGTCCCGTCCGCGACGGCGGCGCCCTCCACATCGTCCTTCGTCGTCATGGCGCGAACCTCCCCACCCACCGGGCCGTTCCGCCCGAACCCGTCTTCAGGTGCAGACGCTGCTCGAGCTCCGGTTCGTAGACGTAGCCGCTGTAGGTGTCGCTGTCGTAGGTGCCGCTGTCGACCACTGGAATGTCGAGCAGGGCGATGTCGTTGATCTGCGCGGCGGTGCAGGTGATGTCCCGTGCGGGTTCGTCGACGCAGCGGTGGGCGGCGAGTCCGGGAAAGACGATGCCGTTCTCGGTCCGGCCGGGGTGGCTGCTGAGCAGCCGCACCAGCTCGCGGCGGCCCTCGGAGGTCCGCAGCGCCGCCCGCGTCTCGTCGTCGCAGGGGTCGCACAACGCCCGCAGGCGTGCGGCGTCGTCGTCCTCGGCCGCGTCCCTGATGCGTTGCGCCAGCGCCCGCAGGTGCGCCGGGACCGGTTCGCCGCGGTCACCGGTCTTCGCCACCCGTGCCCGCTCGGGCTGTGCCACCGCGGCGGGTGCGGCCGCCCCCGCGGCCTCGGCCGGGGTGAAGACGAACGCCGACACCCGGGAGCCGAGGACATGACGCTCACCGCCCCTGTCGGTGAACACCAGATCGCCGAGGAGGGGGAAGGCATACTCGTCCGGCTTCTGCGGCTCGGGCCGCTCGGGTACCAGCAGCCGTGCGGCACGCCCCTGCCGGCCGTAGCCGACCGCCAGCATGCCCGAGCCGATGAAGCGCCACCGGCCGTCGCGCAGGTAGTACGACACGAAACGCCCGGGAGGCACGGCCTGGCATCCCGTCTGCGGCCCGAAGGACACCGTGAGGCCCCGGCCCGCCCAGGCCAGTCCGCTCACCAGGACCCGGTCCTTCAGCAGGGCGCCGGTCATCGCCGCGTCGGTGGGCCGATCCGGCTCCTGACGGCCCTTCACGCCGTACGCCGCGAGCCGCACGTTCCCGACGTTCCAGCAGGCCCCGCCGGAGTCGAACGACGCCCAGGCGATGCGCCGCCCGTCTGGAGACTGCTCGCCCTGTGCGAACGACGTGGGCGCACCGGCCGGAAGGAACGGCCGGACCGTCCCGGACCGGTCGGCGGACACCATCTCGAACTGGCCGCGTCCCGCCTTCTCCTCCGGCAGTGAATTGGCGATCGTCACCGCGTCCCGGCCGCCGGCGGCGATCGTGGCGTAGTCGGTGAGCGGGACGCTGAGCGGTGCGCGCCGGACCTTCCCGTCGCCGGCGAAGAACAGGAGCGCGTCGCCGTCGGCGGTCAGCGCCGCGGCCTCGTCGCCGAGGAAGCCGACTCCGTGGCACGGGCAGGGCGTTGACCGTAGACGGTTCGTGGCGACGTCGAGGCGGTGGATCCTCCGTCCGTCGGGGTTGTCGCCCTCCTCGTCGATCCATACCAGCGTGGACCCGTCGGGGGACCAGCGGACGTCGTCGGCCTCGGCTTTCAGCCGGGCCCCCCGCCAGGTGCGGCCGGTGGCGTCCGCCAGGACGATCTCGCCCGCGACCGGCCGGACGAAGGCGAGGACAGGAGCGCCGTGGGTCCGCTCGTCGCCGTTTCCGGCGTCGTCCCCGCCCGGCGCGTCACAGCCCGCGCCCACCAGCGTCGCCCCCACCACGAGGGCCGCTGCCCATCTCACCGCCGCGCGGAGCCGGTTCACTCGGACACCTCCTGGCACAGGTCGATGAACGGCACGGACTCGTCCACGTTCTTCTCCCACTCCTCGCGCGACAGCCCGCCGCCGGCCCAGTCGCACATCCGCTGCTCGGGCGAGCCCTCGGTCATCCTCCAGACGTTGACCGCGCCCGGTTCCTTGTGTTCGCGCTGGGGCGGCAGGGTGGCTCCGGCGAGATAGGCGCCGTTCGCGGACCACTGCACCTCGACCACGTCGGTGCCGTTGGTGTCGCGCAGCGGTGGCATCGTCTGCTGCCCGGTCCTGAGGTTGTGGACCAGGACCTGGCTCCCCATCGCCGTCGCCACCAGCCGGCCGTCCGGCGAGATCGCGGTGTCCCTGGCGAGTTCACCCGCGGGCAGGCGCAGGGGCGAGCGCAGCGGGGTGAGCTTCCTGCCGTCCAGCAGCCTGATGGTGCGATCGGCCCAGGAGAGGGTGACGATCCGGGCACCGTCGCCCGAGACCGACAGCCGTACGGCCTCCGGTGCGGCGACCGTTCGCAGTCGCTTCCGGGTCACCAGGTCCACCTGGACGAGCCGGGTCTTCTTCCCCTCGCCCTCGGTGAAGACGCCCGTCGTGCCGTGGATCGCCATGGCCGTGGTGCCCGGGGCGAGGTCGATGGTGCCCAGGCGCTGCCAGCTGCCGGCCGACCAGATGCCCACGTCTCCGCTGACGTGCCGGGCCACCAGCAGGCGGGCCTCCGGGACGAAGGCGACCTGGGTGACGATGCGTTCCTCCAGCTTCCGCCCGCGGTCCTGCTCGGGGGACATGAGGATTTCCTGGAGGTAGGTACCGTCCCGCTTCCACAACGTCACCGCGCCGAGTCCCCGGCTCTGCCCGACGGCGGCCACGTACTTGTCCGACAGCGCGAGGGAGTTGATGTACGCGGCCGAGGCCGGGTAGTCGACCACGGGCTCGTAGGAGGATCCGGCGGCACCGGAGATCTCGGACGCGGAGTCCAGGTCGATGGTGTAGGCGCCTTGGGAGCTGTTGGTCGTGAAGTCGGTGAGGAGCAGGGTGTTTCCCGGGCCGAAGGCCATGCCCGTGGACGGGCTCGCCGGGGGCAGTGCCCGCTGCACCGGTGCGTCGGCGAGGACGGTGACCCGGTCCTCACCCACCGCCACGACGGTTCCGTCATCGGCCCGCACGGCCGCCACGGACCGCCCCCCGCTCGGTGTGGCCAACTGCTCGGCACGGCTGCCGAGGGCGGGTCGTACGTCGATCACCGCCGTGCCTTCCGGACCGGCCACCACCACGTCGTCGCCGTCCAGCTCCATGCCCGCGGGCCGCCGGGACACCCCGCCGAGACGGTCCGTGATCAGGTTGCGGCGGGTCCGGTCCCAGGCCAGCACCCCCTTGTCCACGGCCAGGGTCACCATGTCCTGGCTCGCCCGGACCAGCGAGGCGGTGCCGGGGACCCGGCCGGCCGGGACGACGTGCGACACCTTCTCCGTCCGGAGGTTCACGGCGACCACGTCGTTGGTGGTGAGGAGAAGGACGGCCTGGTCGCTGCCGCCGCCGGGACCGTCGTAGCCGGTGACGAGGTCCGCGCTGATCGCGGTCCGGTTCGGCCGCAGCAGGTCGCGGATCTTCTTGCCCGCGATGTCGCGGAGCCGTAGGCAGCTGGTCACCGTGCGGCTGACGGGGTCGATACCGGCCACGGCGCCGTCGTCCCAGACGGTGGTGACGGCGGAGCCGTTGTCCGTGAAGTCCATGCCGACGATCTCGCTGTACGGCCCGGTGCAGGAGGGCGCCTTAACGGTCCCCAGCGCCTCGGGCTTCCTGTCCGAGGCGTCGAACAGCCTGACGTCCCTGCCGTCGTGTGCGGCGAGGATGCCCGACTCGTCGCCGCGGACGAGCCCGGCCGCCCGTCCCTTCACCTCGGCGAGCCTGCGGCCCGACCGGGTGTCCCAGACCCGGATCGCGTCGTCGCCGCCCGAGGTGTAGGCCCGGTGACCGGCGGCGTCGACGGCCAGGGCACTGACGAAGGTCTCGTCGGCCACCCAGGTGCCCACGGTGTTGCGGTTGGCCTCCAGTACCTCCTGGATGGCGTCCTCGGCCTCCTTGTTCCCGGGGTCGATCTCGTACCCGGCCAGGGCCAGCAGCCCGGCCCTCCGCGGTTCGCTGCCGCTGAGACGGACGGCCTGCGCGGCGAGCTTGGCCGCCTGCGCCTTGCGATTGATCCTGTCGTTCTCTCCGGCCTCGAGGCCCCACGCGGCGAGAGAGACGACGAGAGCGGTCACCAGCACACCGGCCACCAGCCGTGATATCGCGCGGGTGTCGAGCCGGCGGGCCACCTTGGCGGCCTCGTCCACGGTGACCACCGTGACGACGGTGGCAGGACTCCTCTCGCGAAGAGCCTTCTGCTCGTCCCGCTTCGGTACGACGACCCGGTCACCGGACTTCAGCACACGGAGTTTGTTCTCGTAGCCGCCCACGGACTCGATGACGCGGGGGTTCGCGGCGGACACCGCGCCGACGACGGCCGTACGGGGATTGGCCCGGCTCAGCCGCAGCGGCCCGATCACGCTGCCCCGGGTCCTGCCCAGCTCCGTGAGCAGGACGGCGAAGGCCGCGCCGAAGGAGGAGTCACTCACGTGGTCGACGGGCCCGTCGACGTCCCGCAGTGACCAGAGAACGGCACCCTTCAGCTTCTCGGGCCGCGCGGTCTGCCAGGCGTCGTCGAGGGAGCCCCGGAACCGCTCGTCGCCGAGGAAGGCCGACATGGTCCGGGGATCGGGTAACAGCTCCGAGGGGAGCCCGCGCACCAGGTCCACCTGGAGCTGGAGGCGCGCGCCGTGGGTGCCGCGGTCGACGAGCACCGTCAGGCGGGGCCCGGCGAGTGCCTTGGGCAAGCCGCCCGCGAGAGCGAGCAACATGAGGGCCAGGTGCGCGCGGACCGAGTCGGCAATCCCGTCGGCGGCGAGCAGCCGGGTGATCCGCTCACCATGTGGTGCGCCGGCCGGCGCGCGCCACCCCGCCGCCTCCTCGCCGTCCGTCGACGCGGCGCCGCTGCGCAGCAGCCAGGACGTCCCGGTCCGCAGATGTCCTTCGGCGGCGTCGGCGTCCCCGGTCAGAGCCAGTCCGAGAGCGGCGTAGGCGCGTAACGCGCGGGCCGGTGCGGACTCGCCTTCCACCAGGGGCGGCTCCACGGGTTCCAGCAACCGCGTGTAGTTGTGGGCTTCCTCCAGCACGTCGTGCAACGGCGTGTGGCCGGCCATGGCGAGCCGCAGCGCCTCCGCGTCACCCTGGGCGACACAGTGCGTGAGGAAGCTCAGCGGCTGGCCCTCGCGGACCAGCCGGCGGCACAGAGCCCGTTCGTCGGTCCCGGGCGGCAGGCGGTGCAGCAGGTCGCGGACCGCGGAGGGGAGCAGGCGTTCTTCGGCCACTTCTGCCTTTCATGACTGCACGGTCAGTGGGAGGTCATCTTGGCACCGAGGCGGCTAAAAGAGGCCGGAACGACCGGAATTGAAAGACAGTCGGCTTTTCGGTCATGCGAATTCGATCACATACGCACCATCAGAAACAGAAATGGCAGCATGTGTCACAGGAATCGCGAGGGTCTGCCATCCTTTGCCGGCGCGTACGCCCGCTCACGAGCTGAAGGAGCGCAGTGGCTGCCATGCCTGCCCGCCGGAGCCTCCGGCACCTTCTGTGCCTGCTCTGTGCCGTGTTCCTGCTCGCTTCCTGCCAGAGCGGGCCGGACGACGACCGGCCCGGGCCCGACGTGGCCGCCGTGCGATGGCGTCAGATTCCGCTGCCCGAACTTCCCCCCGCCTTCTTCGGGGTGACGGCCCGCTCGCTCGTGGCGTCGAAGGACGGATTCCTTCTCGCGGTCCGTCCTGGGAGCGGCGGATCGGAGGTCTACCGCTCCAGGGACGGAATCTCCTGGCGGTTGCTCCGGCCCTCGGTGAAGCAGATGTCGACGGATGTCCTCGCCGCGCACGATGGTGACGTGATAGCCGCGGGCCGGCTGTTCCGGGACGCCGAGGAACTGCCGGCGGCCATGCGGTACCGCGGCGAGGGCCGGTGGGGGAAGGTGGAGCTCCTGCCCGAGGGGGAGGCGTCGAACGTCGTACTGGCCGCGGCCCGGGGACCGCACGGCTCGGTCGTGGTGAGCCACACCGGGGGTCCGTTCGAAACCGGCTCCGGCGACCAGAAGAAGGGCCGCAGCCTGCGCGTCTGGGCCTCGGCGGACACGGGCCCCTTCCGGGCGCCGTACGACGTCTCCTGCCCGCAGTGGCCCGACCAGGAGCCCGAAGTGGGCGCGCTTGCGGGCGAAGAGGGCTTCACGGTGTGGGCGAAGTGCGCGGACGCCTTCGGTACGTCGGCCTCCTTCACCCTGGAGAGCTCCGACGGTGAGACCTGGCGCAGGACATCCGCCCCCTCCGCGCCCCTGGCCGCCCGCGCGGGCACTCCCCGCCCCTCGGCCGGGGCCCGGGTCGGCCAGGTCGTCCCGGTGCCGGACGGATACCTCGCCCTGGGCTCGACCGAGACGTTCGCCCGGCTCACCGGAGCCCTGTGGTCCTCCGCGGACGGCCGGCGCTGGACGAAGGCGACCAGCGGCAAGGACGGCTTCCGGCAGTCGGTACGGATGGACGCCGCCGCCGAGTACGACGGCACCCTCCTCGCCTTCGGCACCGACCCGGAACCGGACGGGCACCCGCCCGCACGCACCCGGGTGTGGCTCGGCACCCCGCCCGGTCACCCGGCGCAGCCGATCCCCGCCAAGGGCGAAGGACTCCAGGCCGTCAAGGGCACTTGGAGCTGGGCGCAGGGCACCCTGAAGATCTCGGAGCAGGGCGAGTTCACCTACCGATACCGGATCATGCGTGACTGTGCCACCGACACGCCGCCCTGCGACGACGTGACCACCTCCACCTGGGGCGGGCTCGTCACCGGCACGGTGAATGAAGGTCCCCGGGGCGCCCTGCGAGGAACCGTGCGCTCCACCAACGCGACGGACCGCGGCCATACCCCCGGCGCCCGGGTCGCCATCACCCGCGAGCCCTACAACGCCGTCGGCCTCACCATCGGCGACTCGGTGGCCGGCATCTTCTGCCACCCGGGCAAGTACGACGAGCGCTGCCAGGACGTGCACGGCTGAGGACGCCGGGGCATGAGCGGCTAGCGTGCCCGGGGCGGACCCACCGAGTCCCGTACCACCACGTGCGTGCCCAGCAGCAGATGTTCGTCCGGGGCGCCCGGGGTGTGCTCCAGGGCCGTCCGCACGGCGAGACGGCCCAGTTCCTCGTAGGGGACGTGGACCGTCGTCAGGGCCGGGTGCAGATCGCGGGCGAACGGGATGTCGTCGTAACCGGCGAGGGAGACGTCGTCCGGCACCTTCAGGCCCGCTTCGTGCAGTGCGGTGAGGGCACCCGCCGCGACCATGTCCGTGGCCGCCACCACCGCGCTGAACTCCAGTCCGTCCGCGAGGGCTTGGCGCATCAGACGGTGGCCGGCGTCCCGCGTGAAGTCACCGTGCAGCACGAGGGACGGATCGGGGGTGAGGCCGCGGGCCCGGTGTGCGGCGAGGTAGCCGCGCTCGCGGCCCAGGGCCGTGGTGTGGTCCGCCCGGCCGCCGAGGAACAGCACCCGGCGGTGGCCCTGCGCGAGCACGTGGGCGACCAGGGTGTGGGCGCCGCCCTCGTTGTCGTACTCGATGACCGTCACCGGGGCGCCCGGGTCCAGCGGCGGCCGGCCGCACAGGACCAGGCGGGAACCGGCCGAGGCGAGGGAGTCGGCCATGCGGTGCGTGCGTTCGCGGTACGCGGGGGTGTCGGCCGTACCGCCGACCAGGATCACGGCGGCGGCCCGCTGGGCGCGCATCATCTCGACGAACTCCAGCTCGTGCCGCACCTCGCCCTCCGTGCTGCACACCAGGCAGAGATGGCCGAGCCGGGTCGCCTCACGCTCCACGCCGTGGGCCATGTGCGCGAACGACGGGCCGGTGATGTCCTCCAGGACGAAGGCGAGGGTGGGCGTACCGGCGCCGGCGATCGCCTTCGCCCGGGCGTCGGCCACGTAGTCCAGCTCCCGGACCGCCCGCATCACGCTCCCGCGCGTCGCCGCGCTCACCGGATACACCCCGCCCAGCACCCGGGACACCGTCGACGCGGAGACCCCCGCGCGCGCCGCCACGTCCCGGATGGTGCTACGACCCGCGTCCCCGCTCTTCCTCGTCATGCCCTGCCTCGTCTCTCCCGGGCGCCGGTCAGCGCCCACCCCCTGGGGAACTGCGGCAACGCCGTAGCAACCGGTTCCCGTGACGGAGGCTAGCAGCGCGGGACGAGGCGGAGGAGGGCCGTGCGCACACGGCGGGGACAGTGGGGTGCACGCCGGGTCAGTGGGGTGCTGTGCCGGGGCGGCGGGGTGCTGCGCCAGGGGCGGCGGGGTGCCGCCGGGACAGTGGGGTGCTGTGCCAGGGCGGCGGGCGCCACGCGGGGTCAATGGTGTGCTGTACCAGGGCAGTGGGGTGCTGTGCCAGGGCGGCGGGGTGCCACGCCAGGTCAATGGGGTCTGTGCCGGGGCGGCGGGCGCCACGCCGGGTCAATGGGGCGCTGCGCCAGGGCAGCGGGGTGCCCCGCAGTGTCAGTGGGGCGCCGCACCGGGACAGTGGGGTGCTGCGCCGGGACAGTGAGCGCCACGTCGGGCGGGGCGGCTATGCCGCCTTCAGTGCCTCGGCGATGCCCGAGACGGCGTCCGGTCCCACCCGGCAGCAGCCGCCGATCAGCCGGGCTCCCGCCTGCTGCCAGCCCTTCACCTGGCCGGCGGTGAAGCTGGAGCGGCCGGTCCAGGCACGCGCCTCGGCGTCCCAGGTCTCGCCGCTGTTGGGGTAGACGACGACGGGCTTGCCGGTGACCCGCGCCGCCGTCGCCAACGCGGCGTCCACGTCCTGCGGCGCGCAGCAGTTCACCCCGACCGCGATCACCTCGTCCGCCTCGGCGGCCGGGGCGAAGGCCTCCTCCAGCGGCTGCCCGGCCCGCGTGCGGTCACCGGCGACGGAGTACGTCAGCCAGGCCGGCACTCCGAGCCCGCGCACCGCCCGCAGCAGGGCCGCGGCCTCGTCGGCGTCCGGGACCGTCTCCAGGGCGAGGACGTCGGGCCCGGCCGCGGCCAGCACCTCCAGGCGCGGCCGGTGGAAACGCTCCAGCTCGTCCACACTCAGCCCGTAACGCCCCCGGTACTCCGAGCCGTCCGCGAGCATCGCCCCGTACGGACCGGCCGAGGCCGCCACCCACAGGGGTCGGGAGACCCGCGCCCGCCGGGCCGCCTCCCGGGCCGACTCCACGCTCAGCGCCATGAGTTCGGCTGCCCGGTCGTGGTCGATCCCGCGCTTGGCGAAGCCCTCGAACGTGGCCTGGTAGCTGGCCGTGATCGCCACGTCCGCCCCCGCCCGGAAGTAGGCGAGGTGCGCCTCGGTCACCGCCTCCGGCTGTTCGGCGAGCAGCCGGGCCGACCACAGCTCGTCGCTCAGGTCGTGCCCGGCCGATTCGAGCTGGTTGGACATGCCTCCGTCGAGGACGACCGTTCCGGCGGCGAGGGCTTCTGCGAGGGAGAGGGTGCTGGTCATGCCGACGACGGTAGTCGACGTTCCACGATGGACCCCAGCCGCTTGTGTCCATCAGATGAACAGGTCGATCAACATGTGGGATCGCGGCTACGATCAGGACCCTCCCCCTCCGCTTGTACAGGAACCCTCATGACCGTCCCCAGCCCCACCGAGGCCGCAGAACCCGCCGACCGGGCCGCGACCGGAACCGCCCCGGCGCCCGCTCCCCGCCGCACCTTCGGCCTCGCCGCCGCCACTGCCCTCGTCATGGGCAACATCATCGGCGGCGGCATCTTCGCCCTGCCCGCCACTGTCGCCCCGTACGGCACGATCAGCCTGCTCGCATTCCTCGTGCTCTCGGTGGGAGCCGTCCTGCTCGCGCTGCTCTTCGGCAGGCTGGCGCGGCGCAGCCCGGTCACCGGCGGTCTGTACGTCTACCCGCGGGACGCCTTCGGCGAGTTCGCCGGGTTCCTGTCGGCCTGGTCGTACTGGACGATGTGCTGGGTCAGCATCGCCGCCCTGGCCGTCGCGGTCGTCGGCTACGTCGAGGTCCTCATACCCCTGCACGGCAACCACGCCCTCCAGGCCCTCGTCGCCCTGGCCGCCCTCTGGCTGCCGGCCGCGGCGAACTTCGCCGGCACGCGCTGGGTCGGTGCGGTCCAGGTCGTCTCCACGATCCTGAAGTTCGTACCGCTGCTCCTGCTCGCCACGATCGGCCTGTTCTTCGTCGACGCGGACAACTTCGGCCCGTTCAACGCCTCCGGCCAGAGCGTCTCCGGCGCGCTGGCCGCCTCCGCCGCGCTGTTGCTGTACAGCTTCCTCGGGGTCGAGTCCGCCGCCGTCAGCGCGGGCGAGGTCCGCGACCCCGAGCGCACGGTCGGCCGGGCGAGCGTCCTCGGCACCCTGGCCTCCGCCCTCGTCTACGTCCTCGGCACGATCGCCGTCTTCGGCCTGGTCCCGCACGACCGGCTCGTCGACTCCGGCGCCCCCTTCGCCGACGCCGTCAACGCCCTGACCGGCAGCTCCTGGGGCGGCACCGCCATCGCGCTGGTCGCCGTCGCCTCGATCACCGGCTGCCTCAACGGCTGGATCCTCATGGCCGCGCAGATGCCGTACGCCGCCGCCCGCGACGGCCTCTTCCCCGCGCCCTTCGCCCGCCTCGGCAAGGGCGGCGTCCCCGGCTTCGGGGTGTGGGCCTGCGCGGTCCTCGGCAGCCTCCTCATCGCCCTCAACTACACGGCCGGCCCGGACACCACGTTCCGCGTCCTCGTCCTGGTCACGACGTTCACCGGCTGCGTGCCCTACCTGCTGTCGGCCGCCGCCCAGTTGTACTGGCTGGCGCGCGGCACCCGCGACCGAGTCCGCCCCGCGGGACTCGCCCGGGACCTGACGGTCGCCGTCCTCTCCTTCGGCTTCTCGTTCTGGCTGATCGCAGGAGCCGGATACGCCGCCGTCTACCAGGGCGTGCTGTTCCTCTTCGCCGGGATCCCGGTGTACGTGTGGCTGCGGGGACGCAAGGACACGGCGGAGGCGGCGGCATAGCATCGGGGGATGCCCGAGGTCGCTGCAGCGCATGCCGAAGTCCGTGAGGTCCTGGGAGTCCCGGCGCACGAGGTGGTGTTCGAGCGGCTCCGGCACAACCCGCTGAACGGTGTCACGGCCGGGGTGTGGCGGGTCACCGGCGGCGGCCGCTCGGCCGTCCTGAAGGTGCTGACGCGCACGAAGGAGACCAGCGTCGCGTGGTCGGCGTCCAACGACCCGCGCCACTGGAACTTCTGGCGGCGCGAGGCGTACGTCTACCGGTCCGGGCTCGCCCAAGTCTGGCAGCGCTACGGCATCCGCGCTCCCCGGCTGCTGGAGTGCGCCGAACGCCCGGACGGCGACGTGGCGTTGTGGCTGGAGGACGTGCCGGGCGAACCGGCGACGACCTGGTCCCTCGACCGCCACGTCGACCACGCCCACCGCCTGGGCGCCGCCCAGGGCGCGGTGGGCGCGGGGGAGGACGCCCCGTGGCTCTCGCAGGGCTTCCTGCGCGACTACACGTCGGACAGGACCACGAGTGAGGCCCTGCTCGACGACGACGAGGCGTGGCAACACCCACTGGTCCGGGAGCACTTCCCGCCCGGCCTGCGCGAGGACATGGTCCGCCTCCACCACGACCGCGCGTGGTTGCTCACGCTCATGGAGTCGCTGCCCCGCACCCTGTGCCACCTCGACCAATGGCCGGCGAACGTCCGCTCCGGCGGCCCCGGCACCAGCGTCCTGCTCGACTGGGCGTTCACCGGCGACGGCGCCCTCGGCGAGGACCTCGGCAACTACCTCCCGGACTCCGTCTTCGACCTGTTCGTGCCCGCCGCCCAACTGCCCGGCCTGGCCAAGGCGGCCTACGACGCCTACGTGCAGGGACTGCGCGCAAGCGGCTGGCGCGGCGACGAACGCCTCGTACGACTCGGCGTGTGCGCCTCCGCGGTGAAGTACGACTGGCTCACGGCGCTGATGCTGGCGCGGGCGGAGGAGGAGCAGGTGGCCTACGGCGGCGAAGGCACCGTGCCGGCCGCACTCCGCTACCGGGAACGGGGCCTGGCCCTGGCCTTCCTGGCCGAATGGGCGGCCGAGGCGCGGCTGCTGGCTCCCCTGCTCGGGTTCCCCGAAGCCCCCAGCGGCCGCTGAACCGCGCAGAGGAACGGAAGGTCATGGCACGAGTCGTCGAGTTGTCGTCCTACCCCGTCAAGGGCTGCGCCGGCACGTCGGCGGACGAGGCGCTGCTGACCCCGGCCGGACTGGCGCACGACCGCAGCTTCATGGTCGTCAGCGAGGACGGCGTGTACCGGACACAGCGCCGCGATCCACTGCTGGCCGTCATCCGCCCCCTCATCACGCCCGACGGTGATCACCTCACGCTCACCGCACCCGACGCCGAGGCCCTCCACCTCCGGGTGGACACCTCCGGCGCCCGCCGGAAGGTCGACCTGTTCGGAACCGCTTACCAGGGCATCGACCAAGGCGACGAGGTGGCGGACTGGCTCACGACCGTGCTCGGCGCACCGAGTCGTCTGGTCCGGACACCGCCGGAACACGACCGGGTGACCGACGGCCGGACACCCGGCACCTCGGGCTACGCCGACAGCAGCGCCCTGCACGTCATCTCCCGCTCCACCCTCGGCCTCCTCAACACCCGGCTGACCGCCCGCGGCGCCCACCCCCTCCCACTGAACCGCTTCCGCCCCAACATCGTCATCGACGGCTGGGACGACCCCCACACGGAGGACCGCGCCCACCGCCTCCGCATCGGCGACACCGACCTCGGCTACGCCAAACTCGCCATCCGCTGCGCGGTCACCCTGGTCGACCAGCACACCGGCACCCGAGCGGGCCGGGAGCCCCTCCGCACCCTCGCCGCCTACCGCCGCGCCGCCCAGGGCGGAGTCGCCTTCGGCACGAAGTACGCGGTGCTCCGGCCCGGCCGGATGGCGGTGGGGGACGAGGTGACGGTGACGGTGTGGGGGGATTCGGAGCTGTGAGCACCGGGGGGGTCAACGCCGCGCCCGGCCCGCGTGCCGTCCGCCCCGGCGCCCGTTCCGCCCCCGTCGCGTCGCGACCGGTACCGCGAGGCTGATGGTCAGGGCGGCGGCGAGGGCGTAGGGCCACCAGCCGAAGCCGACGGCTTCTGACGCGCCGGCGCTGCGCGGGCTCGCGTGGGCCGGGGCGGACGGGCCACTGGCGGAGTGGCTGGGAGAGGTGACCGCCGTCAGGACGACGTCGTTGCCGTCGCCGCCCCGGTAGCTGATCCGGTAGGGCGTGTCCGCCCGCTGCAGAAGGGCGCCTTCCCGTAGGCCGGTGAAGGTTCCGGAGGTTCTGGCCTTGCCCTTGTTGTCGAGGACGGTGATCTCGCGAGCCGCGTGGGGGGCGGCCGGCACGTCGAGGTGTCCGGCCAGCCGGGCCCGGCCCGTCACCGTCAGCGGCTTGTCCCGCAGGACCAGTGTGCCCTTGGGGCTCTGGGTGTAGGGGCCGTCGACGGTGAGGCCCGTCGTCACGGTGCCGTCGTTGGTGACCGTGCCGCTCACCGTGCCCTTGCCGGTCAGCGTCGTCGCCACCCGCAGGCCCGGCCGGCCCGCGTCCAGCCGTGCACCGGCCGAGGTGAGCCGGATCGACCTGCTGCGGGTGAGAGCGGCTCCGCCGCGCAGGGCGAGGGTGCCTTCGGACACCGTCGTCGGCCCGGTGTACGTCACCGCCCGGCCCGTCAGGGTCGTCGTGGCGGTGCCCGACTGGGTGAGTGAGCCGCTGCCGCCGACGCGGGACAGGGTGAGCGGCCTGGCCGTGTTGCGCAGGACCAGGGAGCCGTCGTTGACGAGCCGGTAGTGGGCGCCGCCGGTGTACAGGCCGCCGTCGCCGCCCCGTTCGCCGCTGCCCAGGCGCAGGACCGCGCCCTTCTCCACCGTGGTGGAGCCGTCGTAGTACTGGACGGCCGCGAAGGTCACGTCGTTGCCGGGGGTGCCCGCGATGACGACGTCGCCGGCGCCGGGGGCGGAGAGCGTGTCGTGGAACCGGCCGCCGCCGATGGGGGCGCCGAGCGTCACCGGGCCGTTGTAGTCGAAGGTGAGCCGGGAGCGCGAGCGGGCCGCCAGCAGGTTGATGTAAACGGTCTCCGCCGTGCCCGGCATGAAGATCCGGTCGGTCGTGCCGTCGCCCCAATGGACGTCCGCACCCTTGATGTTGGTGCCGCGCTTGTTGACGTGTCTGCGGGCCGGCGTCCAGTTGAGGGCCGGGTCGCTGAGCGACGGGTCCGTGTCACCGCCCCGGTCCGACCAGCTGTACTGCCCGGTCAGGACGACTTTCCCGCCCGGCCGCGACTGGACGTTGATGTCGCTGCCGTACTCGCGCTGGTAGAAGTCCATGCCCATGGTGACGGTCCGGCCCAGCGGGGTGTCCACCGTCCAGGTGCCCTGGTTGAGGATCTTGTGGACGCGCGGGAGCGAGGTGGCGTACTCGGGCCGCCCGGCGTTGGCCTGCGTGCCGTTGTCGATCACCCCGGAGAAGGAGTGGGTGCCCGACAGGTCCCACGTGCCCCACAGGAACCTGGGCTGCGTGATCAGGCCCGAGCCGCTGATCGTGCCCAGGTTGTAGGCGTTCTTCAGCGACAGCCGCAGGGTGCCGTCGACCCGGATGTTGTCCTGGTTGAGGCGGAACGCCGGGGTGTTGTACGGGAAGCGGCCGATCAGGCCCGTCGTACCGCCGTTGCCGTACTGGAGCGTCGCGCCCCGCTCCACCGTGACCGCCGGCGGGTCGGGGCGGGTGACGGTGACGTACGGGTGATGGCCGCCCGGCGTCCTCACCTGCTGCCGCTGCCGTGACTTCGGGAGCGTGAAGTCGCTGTCCCTGGTGAGGACCAGTGTTCCGCTGCCGCGCACGGTGAGCGTGCCCTCGCCGCGGAAGACGCCGTCGTACGTCGTCGTCCCGGGCGGCACGGTGACGACCGTGTCGCCGTCGAGCGTCACGCTCCGGCCTGCCAGCACGTCGGCCGTGACGTCCCGGGGGCCGGCGGCCACCGCCGGGGGAGCGGTGAGCAGGGAGGCGACCGCCGCGAGGACGCCCGCGGCCGCTGCTGTGGTGTGGGTGAGGCTTGGCACATCACCGGAGACGGGCCATGTCCCCGCCGATAACAGAAACTTCGGCGGCTGCTGTTTCCGGAACATGCCGGGCGGGTTCGTCGGGTCAGACCCGTTGACCTGCTCGTGTCACCCCCTTACCTTTCCACCGTTCGTAATGACAGATGGTGTTCGAAATCTCAGACGCTGTATCGGACGATGACGCCGTGTGTCCCCCCAGTGAGAGGCAGGCCCCCACCGCATGAGCCGCGACCGCGACCACGCTCTGCCCGAACCCCCCAGCCGCAGGCTGCTGCTGAAGGGCGCCGCAGCCGCCGGCGCCCTGGCCGCCGTCCCCGCCCTCCCCGGCGTCGCCCAGGCGGCACCCCCTGCAGAAACCGCTGCCGAAACACCCGGCAAGCGCCCGAAGCCGGCCCCCTTCGTGAACCCGCTCGTCCGCAACCGTGCCGATCCGCACATCCACCGGCACAAGGACGGTTTCTACTACTTCACCGCCACGGCCCCCGAGTACGACCGCATCATCCTGCGCCGCTCCCGCACCCTGAACGGTCTCGGCACGGCGGACGAGTCCGTCATCTGGCGCGCCCACGCCACCGGCCCCATGGGCGCCCACATCTGGGCGCCCGAACTGCACCGCATCGGCGGCAAGTGGTACGTCTACTTCGCCTCCGCGCCCGCCGAGGACGTCTGGGCCATCCGCATCTGGGTGCTGGAGAACGCCCACCCCAACCCCTTCCAGGGCACCTGGGTGGAGCGGGGCCAGATCAAGACGGCGTGGGAAACCTTCTCCCTGGACGCCACCACCTTCACCCACCGGGGCAAGCGTTACCTCGCCTGGGCCCAGCACGAGCCCGGCCTGGACAACAACACCGGCATCTTCCTGTCGGAGATGGCGAACCCGTGGACCCTGACGGGCCCGCAGGTGCGGCTCTCCACCCCGGAGTACGACTGGGAGTGCATCGGCTTCAAGGTCAACGAGGGCCCCTACGTCCTCAAGCGCAACGGCCGCCTCTTCATGACGTACTCGGCCAGCGCCACCGACTTCAACTACTGCATGGGGCTGCTGACCGCCGACGCCGACAGTCACCTCCTGGACCCCATGAGCTGGTCCAAGTCGCCGACCCCGGTGTTCACCAGCAACGACACGACCAAGCAGTACGGCCCCGGCCACAACTGCTTCACGGTCGCCGAGGACGGCCGCACCGACGTCCTCGTCTACCACGCCCGGCAGTACAAGGAGATCAACGGCGACCCGCTGAACGACCCCAACCGCCACACCCGCGTCCAGAAACTCGGCTGGAAGAGCGACGGCACCCCGGACTTCGGCATACCGGTCGCCGACACAGCAACGGCAGGTGAATGACATGCGACGTGCCTGCACCACCCTTCTCGCCCTGTGTCTGGGGCTGTTCGGCGCCCTCGCCACCGCCGGGCCCGCCCAGGCCGCGCCCCAGACGATCACCAACGGCACCCAGTTCACCGACACCTCGGGCAGCCCCGTCCACGCGCACGGCGGCGGAGTCCTCAAAGTCGGCAGCTACTACTACTGGTTCGGCGAGCACCGCAACGCCGACAACACCTTCCGGTACGTCGACGCCTACCGTTCGACCGACCTGAAGAACTGGGAGTTCCGCAACCACGTCCTGACCGAGGCCAGCGACCCCGAGCTCGCGACCGCCAACATCGAGCGGCCGAAGGTCATGTACAACGCCTCCACCGGCAAGTTCGTCATGTGGATGCACAAGGAGAACGGCACCGACTACAGCGAGGCTCGCGCGGCCGTCGCCGTCTCCGACACCGTCGACGGCAACTACACCTGGAAGGGCAGCTTCCGGCCGCTCGGCCAGCACATGTCCCGCGACATCACCGTCTTCACCGACACCGACGGCGCCGGCTACATGATCTCCGCCGCCCGTGAGAACTACGACCTCCAGATCTACCGCCTCACCGCCGACTACACCGGCATCGCGAGTCTGGTCGCCAACCCCTGGCCCGGCGGACACCGCGAGGCCCCCGCCCTGTTCAAGCGGAACGGCGTGTACTTCATGCTGACCTCGGGCGCGACGGGCTGGAACCCCAACCAGCAGCAGTACGCCACGGCTACGAACCTCGCCGGGCCTTGGTCAGCCATGAAGAACATCGGCGACTCGACGACGTATGGCTCGCAGACCGCGTTCGTCCTGCCCGTGCAGGGCAGCTCGGGCACCTCGTACCTGTACATGGGCGACCGCTGGGGCAACTCCTTCGGCGGCACCGTCAACGACTCCCGGTACGTGTGGCTGCCGCTGACCTTCTCGGGCGCGACCACGATGGCCATGTCCTGGTCGCCGGAGGTCACCGTCGACACGGCCGCCGGGACCGTCACCGGCACCGGAGCCACGTACAACACGCTGATCGCCCGCCACTCCTCCAAGTGCGCGGACGTGACGAGCCAGTCGCTGTGGGCGGGCGCCCAGCTCAAGCAGTACGACTGCAACGGAGGCGCCAACCAGAAGTACTGGTTCAAGTCCGTCGGAAGCGGTTACTACCAGCTGATGGTCCGCAACAGCAGCCTCTGCGTGCAGGAGAACGCGAGCACGGTCACGCAGGAGAACTGCGCCTCCTCCGCCACGAGCCAGCAGTGGTCGCTGACCACCACCGGCTCGTACGTGAACGTCAAGTCCCGCGCGAGCGGCGAGTGCCTCGACGTGAACGGCTCGTCCACCGCCAACGGCGCCGCGCTCATCACGTACACGTGCAACGGCGGCGCCAACCAGCAGTGGACGCGCGGGACATGACGCATGGACGCTGCACTTGAATCCTCCCCTCCCTGAGGGGAGGGGATTTCTGGCTCAGGCCCGGGACACCGTGTCCTCTCCAACTCTGTGAAGGACCATACGTACGGCAGCCGCACGGGCGTGCCCTGATACCGCGACCATCACCCTGACCGGCGATCAGGGCACACGCGTTCGCGTCCCCCCGGCGATACCGGCAGCGCCACGGGTACTCCGTGCCCTGAGCCGGATGTGGCGACGCTCCGCGCTCGCGACACCCGGTTGCGATTCCGCCCCGGCGTGAACCCCGGGTCGGAATCGCAAGCTCAGGTGCACGTCGAATCTCGCGAAAGGGCTTTCGGTCAAGTGAAGTCGCCCATCTCGTGAATCCTGTTCGAGGACTAGAAAGCGCTTGTCCAGAGCGATACGGTCCACTCCCAGGTCTTGTCGTCCGCTGGGAGGAGCCCCGAGTGAGACGTTTCAGTATCGCCGTTGCAGCGGCGGTGACCCTGGGTGTCGCGTTGTCGTCCGTACCGGCCCAGGCCCATGCGGGTCGGCCGTCCCCGGGCCTCGCGCACTGCACCGCCGACACCTGCCACTTCGACGTTCCGCCGGGCACGTACGACGTGCGGGTCGTGGTCGGCGGAAAGACAGCGTCCGCCACGAGCATCAGCGGCGAGAGCCGCCGGTCCCTGCTCCCCGAGACAGCCGCACCGGCGGGTGAGCGGATCACCCGCAGCTTCACCGTGAACGTCCGCACCCCCGAGGGCGAGCCCACCGGCCCCGAGGGGACCCCCGGCCTCGACCTGCGGATCGGCGGCTCCGCCCCGGCCCTCGCCGGCATCAGGGTCACCCGGGCCCGGCACGCCCGCCAGATCTTCCTGGTCGGCGACTCCACCGTCTGCGACCAGCCCGGCGACCCGTACTCCGGCTGGGGACAGCAGCTGCCGCAGTACCTCCGCAAGGGCGTGTCCGTCGCCAACTACGCCGATTCCGGGGAGAGTACGGTCTCGTATCTGGGGAACCCGCAGTTGTGGGCCACCGTACGGCCCCTGATCCGCCCCGGCGATCTGGTCCTGGTCCAGCTCGCCCACAACGACAAGACCACGGACGAGGCCACCTACCGGGCCAACCTCGAAACCCTGGTGGCCGGCGTCCGGGAGCGGGGCGGACAGCCGGTCCTTGTCACTCCCATCGTGCGGCGCTGGTTCAGCTCCGACGGCACGCTGAACAACGGAACCGCGCTGCTGGTCAACGGCCTCGGTGTCGACCACCCGGCCGTCATCCGCTCGGTCGCCGCGGCGCGGGAGGTGCCGCTGATCGACCTCACGGCGAAGACCAAGGCGCTGGTGGAGTCCCTCGGCGTGGAAGGCTCCAAGGCGCTGTACCTCACCAACGAGGCGCGGGACAACACGCACACCTCCGTGCGCGGTGCGACGGCCTACGCGGGCCTCGTCCGCGACGAACTCGTCACCCGGCATCTGGTGCCGAAGGGCACGGTGCGGGTGGGATGAACCCCTGGGGCGCCCCGACCGGAACCGGGGCGCTCCAGGTCCGATCCGTATCCACCGGCCCGAGCACGAAAGACACCCGATGCAGCTGCCTCCCGCCGACCGCACGACGTCCCCGTTCACCGGCTACACCCGCGCCCACTGGGAGGCGGCGGCCGACTCCCTGCTCACCGCCGTCGAGCCGTACGCCACCGAGGACCGTGCGCTCTACCACCTGCCCGGCGACCGGGCCAGCTGGACGGGCCGCCTCTCCGACGGCCTGGAGGGCTACGCCCGCACCCTGCTGCTCGCCGCCTTCCGCCGCGACGAGAAGGCCCTGGAGCGCTACGCGACCGGCCTCGCCGCCGGTGTCTCGGGCGTCTGGCCCCGCATCGAGGACCGCCACCAGTCCCTGGTGGAGGCGGCGTCCATCGCCCTGGCCCTGCGCCTCACGCGAGACCTGCTCTGGGACCGCCTGGACGACGGCGTGCGCCAGCGGACGGCCGCCTGGCTGGCCGACGCCCTCACGGCCGAGCCCTGGCCCTGCAACTGGGAGCTGTTCCCGGTCACCGTGGGCGGCTTCCTGGCCGAGGTCGGCCACGAGCCGGACGCCTCCCGCGCGGCGATCGACCGCGGCCTGGAACGCATCGAGCAGTGGTACGTCGGCGACGGCTGGTACACCGACGGCGACGGCCGCAAGTACGACTACTACAACGGCTGGGCGATGCACCTCTACCCGGTGCTGCACGCCTGGCTGGAGCGCGACGAGCGACTGCTGGAGCTGTACGGCGACCGCCTCTTCCGGCACCTCGGCGACTACGCCCGGCTGTTCGGCGGCGACGGCGCCCCCATGCACCAGGGCCGCTCCCTGACGTACCGCTTCGCCACCACGGCCCCGCTCTGGCTCGGCGCGCTGACCGGCCGCACGCCGCTGCCCCCCGGCAAGACCCGGCGGCTGGCCTCGGGCGCGCTGAAGTACTTCCTGGACCGGGGCGCGGTGGACGACCGGGGCCTGCTCTCCCTCGGCTGGCACGGCCCCGACGAGTCCGTCCTGCAGGGCTACTCGGGCCCGGCCTCGCCGTACTGGGCGAGCAAGGGCTTCCTCGGCCTGCTCCTGCCCCCCGACCACGAGGTATGGACGGCACCGGAGGAACCCGGCCCCGCCGAGCGCGCGGACTTCGTCACCCCCGTCGGCCCTCCCAACTGGCTGCTTCAGTCCACCCGTTCCGACGGCGTGGTCCGCCTCCACAACCACGGCAGCGAGGACGTCCGCTACGACCCGTACTACACGCGGCTCGCGTACTCCACCGTGACGACCCCCACGGACTCGTACGACAACAGCGTCCTCGTCGGCGGCGACCCGAGCCGCACCGGCATCGAACCGCTCGGTGTGGGCGAGGGCTGGGCGGCGTCCCGGCACACGGCGGGCGGGGGAGCGCGCGTGACGAGTGTGGTGCTGGTGCGCGGGGCGGCGGAGGTACGGGCGCATCTGGTCTCGGGGGCGGAGCCGGGGACGGAGGTCCGCGTGACCGGCTGGGCCGCGCCGGACGGCACCCGCGCGGAACTGCTTCCCGCCGTCGGTGTCGACGCCGACCTCACCGGCGTCACCACCGGGGACTCCACCCTGTTCGTCGCCCTGGCCCGGCTCACCGGCGAGGCGGATCCGGTCCCACTCGCGGAAACGGTCGCGGTAACCACTTCCGGGGAGGGGGAGCTGACGGTCCTCTGGAGCGCGGGGCCCGAGGTGCGGGTCCGGCTGGACGGGGCCGGCGTGCGCGTCGACTGAAGTCTTCGCGGCCACGTTCGCCGTGCGGCCGCCACGGTTCGGCCCGCGCCGAAGCGAGCCGGGTCCAGCATGGCGGTATGACCACAGATCCGCAGCAGACGCCGTCCGGCCGGGCCGTCACCGCCTTCGCCGCCCTTCACCGCGCCGCGGAGCCCCTGCTCCTGCCCAACGCCTGGGATCACGCATCCGCCCGGGCCCTCGCGGGGCAGGGCTTCGGGGCGGTCGGGACGACGAGCCTGGGCGTCGCCGCGGCCGCCGGTCTGCCCGACGGGGCGGCGGCGACCCGGGAGGAGACGCTGCGGCTGGCCGTGGCCCTGGGGTCCGAGCCGTTTGTGCTGTCCGTCGACGCGGAGGGCGGATTCAGCGACGACCCGGACGAGGTGGCCGAGTTCGCCCGGGAGTTGTACGCCGTCGGAGCGGCCGGCATCAACCTGGAGGACGGGCTCGGGCCGGCCGCCCGGCACGCGGCGAAGATCGCGGCGGTCAAGCGGGCCGCTCCCGGCCTGTTCGTCAACGCCCGCACCGACACCCACTGGCTGGGCGACGGCGACGGCACCCTCGCACGCCTCGACGCCTACCAACAGGCGGGCGCTGACGGGGTGTTCGTGCCCGGTCTCACCGGCCTGCGGGGGATCGAGACGCTGGTGCGCCACCTGGAGGTGCCCCTCAACGTCCTCTATGCGCCCGGCGGCCCGTCCGTCGCCCGCCTCGCCGACGTCGGCGTACGCCGGGTCAGCCTCGGCTCGCTGCTGTACCGGCGGGCACTGGGCGCGGCCCTGGAGGCCGCGGCCGGCATTCGCGCGGGCCGGCCACCGACGGGCACCACACCGTCGTACGACGATGTGGCGGGACTTGCCGCGCCGGGCCGCACACCCGGCAGCCGGACGATCCGCTAGGTGTCGAGCGCGGCGACCAGGAGGGAGACGGCGGCGAGGTCGGGCGCGGTGCGCAGGCAGGTCACGGCCTGCCGGCCGCCGAACTCGCGCTGTGCGGCCGTCACGGCGGGATCGACGGCCGTCGCGGCCTGCACGTGGATGTAGTTCAGGGCCGTGGCGAAGAGCATCGAGAAGGATTCCGGGCCGGTGAGGACGGCCCGGCCGCCGGCCTCGCGGTACGCCCGGGCCAGGCGCCGTGCGGAGGCGATGTCCACGTCGTTGCCGCCGGACCAGACGTAGAGGGCACGTGCGAACTCCCGCTCCGCCGCGACGGGACCGGCGTTGTCCCAGTCCAGGAGGACGGGCCCGTCCCGGCCGATCAGCACGTTCCGGGGCTGCAGGTCCAGGTGGGAGTTCACCAGACCGCCGGGCGCCGAGGGGGTCACCCAGTAGGCCAGCGGCGGCGCGGACGTGGAGACGAACCGGTCCAGTTCGTCCGACCACGGCAGGCCGGCGTCCCGCACCTTCTTGAGGACGTCCTCCCAGTCGGCGTCGTCGGGGCACCGCTCGTACCAGCCGTCCGGGGTCTCGACGGCTCCCTCACCGGCCTGGTGGAGCAGTGCCATGGTCCGGCCGAACCAGTCCAATACCTCGGGGTCGGAGGCGTCCGCCTCCGAGCCGTCGACCCAGTCGTACAGCTTCACCCAGGACCCGCTGCCCGGGGAGTCGAGGCGGGAGACGTGGGCGCCGTGCCGGTCGGGGTGGAGCCGGGGCGAGGCGATGCCCAGGTCCGCCGCGGAGTCCCGTAAGGCGGCCTCGCGGGCGACCTGCGCCTCGTCACAGCCGAAGAGGAGTTCCTTCACGGCCCAGGAGCGGCCGTTTCCGGAGAGTTTCCAGATCTGGCCGAGGGCACCCCGGGTGATGGGTGTCATGGTCCAGGGTCCGGTGCCGAGGCCGTAGAGCTCGGCCATGTCACCGGCCGTCTCATCGGATCGGGTGTGTTCGGTCATCGGAAGTCCTCTTCTCGCCCGGCCAGTTCAGGAGCAGCACGTGCAGGGCGTCGATCGCCCTGTCCCAGGAGACCTGCACGTCACGGGGAGCACCGAAGGCACCGGTGGACTCCAGGGCGCAGTAGCCGTGGAAGGTGCTGCGCAGCAGGCGCACGGCGTCGGTGAGGTCGGGTTCCTCCAGGCCGTAGGCGCGGAGCATGCCGTACGTGACGTCGGCCGTTCGCCGCATCGCGGGGGAGTCCGTGACGAGTTCCCGGTCGAGGCGGATCTGGGTCGCCGCGTACCGGCCGGGGTGCTCCAGGGCGTAGGCCCGGTAGGCGGCGGCGAAGGCGGCGAGCGTGTCCCGGCCGGTCTCCCGCCCCTCGACCGCCTCCGCGATCCGGTCGATCATCTCGCCACCGGCGAGGAGGGCCATGCGGGTCCGCAGGTCCTTCAGACCCCGGACGTGGGTGTACAGACTCGCGTCCTTCACCCCGAACCGGCGGGCCAGCGCGGACAGCGTGACGCCCTCGAACCCGACCTCGTCGGCGAGCTCGACCGCGGCCGCGACGAGGCGCTCGGGGGTGAGGCCGGCTCTGGGCATGGGGTCGGGGGTCACCTCTCGAAGAGCGCCATGCCGAGGGCGAGCCCCTCGGACGCACCACGTGATCGTAGCCGTCGGCGGGCGTGCGGAGCGCGGACCGCGTGGGTCACGCCCGGCCCCTCGCTCAGCCCGTCGGACAGACCCGACGCGGGTGGCGGGACGCGTTCGCGGTGTCTCTCGGTCACCCGCACCGCCATAGGGTTGCCGGGGGAGACGCGTTGGGGACATGGGGGAGGCGGCGTGACGCACGAGGCAGCGCGGCGCGAGGACGGATCCGGCGGCTTCGCGGAGATCTCCGGCGACGGCTTACGCGATGGGCGCCCGCTGTGGCGGCAGCGCGACTTCGGGATCTTCTGGGCCGCCCAGACCCTCTCCGTGCTCGGCGACTCCTTCGCGCTGATCGCCCTGCCCCTGCTGGTCCTGGAGGCCACCGGGTCCCTGGCGCGGATGGGCCTGCTGACGGCGGTGGGAGGGGCCGCGGCGGTGTTCGCCGGGGCGGTCGTGGACCGCGTGGACCGGCGCCGCCTGCTCATCGCCTGCGACCTGCTGCGCATGGGCTCTACGGGGCAGTCCCGCTGGTGTGGCTGTTCGGCCCGCAGATCTGGCTGCTGTACGTGGTGCTGCCGCTGTGCGAGGCCGTCGGCATGCTGTTCGCGGTCGGTTACGTCACGGTCGTGCGCGGCCTGGTCGGCACCGAGCGGCTCACGGAGGCCAACGGGCGACTGAACGCCACCGCCGCCGCTGCGGGTGTCCTCGGGCCGCTGTGCGCGGGTCTGGTCGCCGCGTGGTCCGGCCCGGCCGCGGCCGTCGGTGTGGACGCGGCCAGTTTCGGGGTGTCGGCTACGTGCCTGTTCTTCGTACGGTTCCGCCGCCGCACTCCGGACGAACAGCCGGGCGAGCGCACCGGACTGTGGCAGGACCTGCGCACCGGCATCGCCTTCCTCCGCGGCCACCCCGTGCTGCGCTCGCTCACCGTCCTGCTGTTCGTCTTCAGCTTCCTCACCCTCGGTATCAACGACCTGCTCATCTACCACCTCAAGCACGACCTCGGGCACGACGACGGCACCGTCGGCACGGTCATGGCGGCCGGTGCGCTCGGCACCATCACCGGCGCCCTGCTCGTGGCCAGGATCCGCCGCCGCCTCGGCTTCGGGCCGACATGGACGGGCTCGGTCGCGGGCTGCGGTGTCGCTTTCGCCGGTCTCGGCTGGGCCCGTGACGTGCCGGTCGTCGCCGCCCTGAGCGCCGCCTTCCTCGCCTGCGCCGCCATCGGAGGCACCTGTTCGCTGTCACTCCGTCAGGAAGTGACCCCGGAACACCTCCTGGGCCGGGTCACCTCCGCGTTCTGGACCCTGCACTACGCGGCGGCACCGATCGGTGCCGCCGTGCTGACCTGGGCCGCGGAGGAACAGGGCACGCCGCCGGTCGCCCTGGCCGCCGGAGCGACCTGCGTCCTGCTCGCCGTGGCGGCCCTGTTCACCCCGGTCCGCGGCGCGGGCCGGACCGTCAGCCGTTGATGCCGCTGTAGTGCCGCAGACTCCACCGCCACACCAGACGGGCCGCCACATACGCCAGCAGTCCGAGCAGCGGTGAGGCCGCCGCGAGCCAGTAGGGGACTCCGGTCGTGTGGCCGTGGCCCGTCAGGACGGCCGCCGGGAAGTAGGCGACGAAGGCGAGCGGGAGGCCGAAGGTGAGGAATCCGCCCACCGCCCTGGGCAGGACGTTCAGCGGGTAGCTGCCGAAGGTGCCGAGGAGCTCCTCCAGCCAGCGGCCCCACATGTCGGCGGCCGGGAAACGCAGGGACGCACTGGCCACGACCGTGAACAGGGCGGCTTCCAGCAGCATGCCGCCGAGTACGGCCGCGACCAGGTACGTGACGCGGCCGGTCGTCCAGTCCAGGTCGCTGCGTGAGAGCGCCCCCACCATCAGGCCCGCCGCCACCGTCAGGTCCCCGATGGCGTTGGTCGGGAAGAACGCCAGCTGGATCTGCCGGTGGACCGGCATAGGGCGCATCAGGTAGATGTCGATCCGGCCTTCCTGGACCTGCCGTCCGGCCCAGTGCATGCGGCCCAGGAACAGCACGAACAGCCCGTGCGCCAGCATCCGCGTCGCCGGGATCAGCAGCACGTCGGAGCTGTCCCAGCCGCCCATCCCGGCGAACCGCGACAGCAGCACCGTCGCGAACACGATCACCGACACCTGCCAGATCGCCCCGATCGCGATCATCAGCAGGAACTCGGTGCGGTACTCCAGCTGCGCGCGGAAGTTGAGCGCCGTCACCCGCCACACGATCCGCAGAGCCTTGAGCGACATCTCAGCCTCCCTGCGAGATCACGCGCCGGGCGGCCCGCCGCCACAGCAACCGGGTGAACAACGCCAGCGCCACGACCCACGCGGCCTGCACGGACAGCTGGAACGCCGCGTCCGACAGCGGAATGCGTCCCACGTACAGCGAGAGCGGCACGCTCAGCGTGGCCTGGAAGGGCAGGAACGCGCTCATCGTCACGAACCAGTCCGGGAAGAACCACAGCGGCGCGTACACCCCGGACAGCAGGTTCTGCGCGAACAGCAGGATGAGCATGGCCGCGGTGTTGCGGACCGTCCAGAAGCACAACTGGTCCAGGACCAGCATCACGTAGTACAGGACCCACTGGCCCAGCAGCATGCTCAGCAGGAACACCCCCGCCACGGCCGGGGACGCGGGGGGCTCGACGACGCCCGCGGCCAGGCAGATCATGTATCCCGTCAGGGCCCAGGCGAGGCCGTACAACTGCTCGCCGGCGGCCCGCAGGGCGTAGTAGCGCTGCGGGGGCAGCGGGCGCAGGTACCAGTAGACGATGGTGCCGAAGTGCATGTGCTGCAGGACCGTGTCCCGGCCCGCGTACTGGTCCAGCTCCCGCAGCCGGGACGCCAGGACGGCCAGCACGGCGTAGGTGACCGCCTGGTCGCGGCTCAGCCCCGCGGTCGTGCCGGACTGCGCGTACAGGCCGCGCCACAGCGACCAGACCAGCACCACCTGCACGGCCAGCCGGAGGGCGACGGCGGTCATCCGGGGCGGTGCGTTCAGCTCGCCGAGCGGGGTGACCCGGGCGGCGCGCCAGGCATGGAGCACGGCCACGTCAGACCTCCCCGGCGTGCGCGTACGCGGCCCGCATCACGTCCTCGAGGTCCGCCTCGTCCAGGGCGATGTCCGTCACCTCGAACCGCTCGATCACCGCTTTCAGCGCCTGCTGGACGGTGAGCGCTTCGGGGCCGTCGGGACCGAACACGACCTGCGCGCCCGCGTGGCGCAGCAGCGCGGTGCCCGGCGGAGGCACGACCTCGGCGTGCGGATCGGCCAGCGTGGCCCGCACCTGCCACGTGGAGCCGAACTTGCGCCGGATCTCGTCGAGCGAGCCGTCCAGCATCAGCCGGCCGTGGTTGACCAGCACGACCCGTTCGGCGAGCCGCTCGACCTCCGTCATGTCGTGCGTGGTCAGCAGCACCGTGCGGCCGCGCTGTTCCACCTGGTGCCGCAGGAACTCCCGCACCTGTTCCTTCACCACCACGTCCATGCCGATGGTCGGCTCGTCGAGGAACACCACCGGCGGGTCGTGCAGCAGGGCGGCGGCCAGATCGCTGCGCACCCGCTGGCCGAGCGAGAGATGGCGGACCCGGGTGTCCCAGAACGACGACAGCTCCAGGATGTCGTCGAACTCCTCGAGCCGGGCGGCGTGTTCGGACCTCGGCACCTCGTAGATGTCCCGCAGGATCGCGAACGACTCGCGCACCGGCAGGTCCCACCACAACTGGGTGCGCTGCCCGAACACCGCGCCCACGTTGCGGGCGTTGCGCTCCCGCTCCCGGTACGGCACCACGCCCGCGACCCGGGCCTCGCCGGACGTGGGGGTGAGGATGCCGGTGAGGATCTTGATGGTGGTGGACTTGCCGGCGCCGTTCGGCCCGAGCAGGGCGAGGAGTTCGCCCGCGGCCACGTCGAAGGTGATGTCGGAGACCGCGTGCTTGGCCACTCGCTCGGGGTTGACCAGGGAGCGGCGGCGGTAGCTCGCGGTGCCCCGGACGTCGTCGATCGGGTTGCAGGCGGCGGAGCACAGGTCCGCGAACTGCTTGGCGACCGACGGGGTGATG